>JAHFPR010000170.1 GCA_023269645.1 Alphaproteobacteria bacterium
ATGCAGGGCGTGGCACTGACTGCGCTGGGAAAAATCGGAGCGCAGGCCAAGGATGCCGTGCCCGGTATCATCCCGCTGCTGATGTCGGATGACCCCTGGCTCAGCCGGAGCGCGCGCGAGGCATTGTTGCAGATACGCACCAGACCTGCGCTTCAGGCCGTGAAGGATTTTGACAAGGTGAAAGGGAAGTGAGCAGTTCATCCATTACTTCCGCCCCAGCGAAACATAGGTGAAGCCTGATTCCCGCACCTCCTGCGGTTTATAGATATTGCGCAGGTCAATGATGAGGGGGGAGTGCAGTGCGGCGCGCGTTTTATCCCAGTCCAGGTTGCGAAATTCGTTCCACTCAGTGAGGATGACGGCGGCATCCGCCCCCTGCATCGCATCGTAGGCATCCGTGCACCAGGTGATATTTTTCTGCGGCAGCAGTGCCTTGGCGTTCTCCATGCCCTCCGGGTCGTAGGCGCGAAGTTTCGCCCCGCGCCGGAGCAGTTCCGGCACGATGGCAAGGCTCGCGCTTTCGCGCATATCGTCCGTCATCGGCTTGAAGGTGAGGCCGAGGATGGCGAGGGTTATGGCCTTGTCATCCTGAGCCGCAGGCGAAGGATCTCCCGCCGCATGAGATCCTTCGCTTCGCTCAGGATGACAGGCACTCCAAATCTTATCCACCATTTTCAGCTTGCGTTCGTCGTTTTTGCGCACCACCGCTTCCACAATATCCACCGGGCTGCCGGCATCCTGCGCGATCTGTGTCAGCGCGCGGGTGTCCTTGGGGAAGCACGAACCGCCGAAGCCGGGGCTGACGTGCAGGAATTTCGAGCCGATGCGGCCATCCAGCCCCATCCCGCGCGCGACATCCTGCACATTTGCGCCGACTTTTTCGCACAGATCCGCCATTTCATTAATGAAGCCGATTTTGGTGGCGAGGAAGCAGTTGGCGGCATATTTGATGAGTTCCGCCGTAGGAATATCCGTGTAGAGCATCGGCGTTTCGTTGAGGTAAAGCGGGCGGTAGAGGCTGTACATCGCCTTGCGCGCGCGTTCGTCCTCGCAGCCGACCACGATACGATCCGGGTGCATGAAATCGCGGATGGCCGAGCCTTCCCGCAGGAATTCCGGGTTGGAGGCGATGGCGAAATCCGCCTTGGGGTTCCGCGCTTTGATGCGCTGCCGGATTTTCTCGCCCGTGCCGACGGGTACGGTGGATTTGGTGGCGACCACGGTGAAGCCCTCCAGCGCGTCCGCGATGGCTTCCGCCGCGCCGAACACCTGGCTTAAATCCGCGTGGCGGCTGCTTTCGGCGGTGGGCGTACCCACGCAGATGAACACAATATTGGCCTCTTTTGCCGCCGCCGCGAGATCGGTGGTGAAGGCAAGCCGCCCGGCTGCACTGTTTTCGGCGATGAGCTTCTCCAGCCCCGGCTCGAAGATGGGCACACCGCCCGCCTTCAGTTTCGCAATTTTCTCCGGGTTGCTATCCACGCCCGTAACGTGCGCGCCGAACTCCGCGAAACACGCGCCGGAAACCAGCCCCACATACCCCGTTCCGATCATGGCGACTTTCATAACAACTCCGTTGTGGATGATGGATGCCGGATGATAGATGATGAAAGGAGCATTCCATCATCTATCATCCATCATCTAACTTTCCAGTTCCTCAATCATTCCCTCAATCACACCCAGTCCCTTTTTCCAGAATCCGGGATCGGCGGCGTTCAGGCCGAACGGGGCGAGCAGTTCCTTATGGTGCAGCGTTCCACCTGCCTCCAGCATGGTGAAGTATTTATTCTGGAAAGTGCCGGTGTCAGAGCCGGTGTCAGAGGATTTCTTCTTACCGCCACTGTCACTGACACCAGCACTCCTCATATACTCCGCATACAGCGCGTTCACCAGGCAATCGCCGAAGGCATAGGCGTACACGTAAAACGGGGAGTGGATGAAATGCGGGATATACGCCCAGAAATGCCCGTAATCCTTATCGAAGCGGATGGCGGAGCCGAGGCTTTCCGCCTGCACCTCCATCCAGAACTGGTTGAGTTTCTCCGCCGGAATTTCACCGTTTTTGCGGGCATCGTGCACCTTGCGCTCGAACTCGCAGAACGCCACCTGCCGCACCACCGTATTCAGCATATCCTCCACCTTCCCGGCGATGATGATGCGGCGTTTTTCCGTATTTTTCTCGCGCGCGAGGATTTCGCGGAAGGCGAGCTGCTCCCCGAAAACGGAGGCGGTTTCGGCAAGTGTGAGCGGGGTATCGTCCATCAGCGCGCCCTGCTTATAGGAAAGCAGCTGATGAACACCATGGCCGAGTTCGTGCGCCAGCGTCATCACGTCGTGGATTTTGCCCTGGTAATTCAGCAGCAGATACGGATGCGCGGAAGGCACAGTGGGGTGGGCGAACGCGCCGGAATCCTTGCCGGGGCGCGGGGGCACATCAATCCAGGCATTATCGAAAAACTTCTGCCCAAGCTGGCGCAGGCGCGGCGCGAAATTGCCGTAGGCGTCCAGCACCAGATCGCGCGCTTCCTCCCACGGAATTTTGCGGTTGTTGGCGGAGGGCAGGGGGGCGTTGCGATCCCAGTAATCCAGCCGCTTTTTGCCCATCCACTGCGCCTTAATTTTGTAATAGCGGTGCGAAAGGCGCGGATAGCTATCTTGTACGGCGGAAATCAGCGCGTCCACCACGTCATCTTCAATAAAATTGCTGACGTTCCGCGAGGAAATCGGCTGCGGGAAGCTGCGCCATTTGTCCTCGATGGCCTTATCCTTCGCCAGCACGTTGGTGATCATAGCGAAAGTATTGGCGTTATCTTTCAGCACCTTGCCGATGGATTTCGCGGCCTGTTTCCGCACCTCCTCCTTCGGCGAGGACATTTTATGGAAAATCTCGGTGCAGGTGAGCGTCGCCTTGTCGAACGGAAAACGCAGCCCTGCCAGCGTTTCATCGAACAGGCGCACCCACGCCTGCGCACCCGTCACGGATTTTTCGTGCAGCAGCGTTTCCAGATTTTCCTCAAGCTGGTAGGGCTTGAAGGCGCGGATGTTCCGCAGCCAGGGCTTATAGCGCGCCAGATCGCGCGAGGCGAGCAGCTTTTTCGCCAGTGCGTTATCCGGTATGCGGTTGATTTCCAGCGTGAAAAACAGGATATGCGTGGCGATTTCGTTCGTTTTCTCGCCGATGTCCTGATGGAAGCGCGCGCGTTCCGCATCCTCCATATTCTCGGCATAGCGCAGGTAGGCATAGGAATGCAGCCGCCCCAGCAGTTCCTCCATCCGCTCATACCGCGCGATGGCTTTGGCGAGTTTATCCCCGTCCAGCGCGGCCAGCTTGCCTTTGAGGTATTGTTCGCTGTGGAGCGCGATTTTCCCGGCCTCCTCCATATCCCGCGCGATTTTAGGGTCGGTGGGGGAGAGGTAAAGATCGCCCAAATCCCACGCGGGGAGGGGTTCTTTTTTTCGGGCGGGGTTCTTTTTGTCGGGCATATATAGTATATAGTAGGGAATGGAGAAAATGGAAAGCGGAATGCTTTACTCGTAATTCGTAATTATCCCCTTGAAGCACGTACCCCGTCATTCCCCGACTTTTTGCACAGCAAAAACTATAGGGGAATCCATGCTTGCCGCACATCATTGTTTTGCGCGCAACGCGCGCGGGTGGATCGCCCCCCGCCTTCGCGGGGGCAGCGTATGCCAAATAATATTCTGTAAGAATATTATTTGGAAACACTATAGTTGCCAATTTATTAGCTCGGATTTACTGCCTCCCCCGCAAGCGGGAGAGGCGAAGCAGGGAGAAATGAACAGCTTTGCATCCTGCGTAGTTTTTCTGGATAAACACAACTTAAAGATGTATATTCCCCTGGTCTTGATAGACAGGAGAAAATATATGAGAAAAATTACCGCCCGTTTTCCGGGAATAAAGGTGCTGGTGGTGGATGATTATGAGGTTAACCAGCAACTCACGCGAGAATTACTTTTGCTGATGGAATGCGATGCGGATATTGCGGAAAGCGGTGCAGAGGCCATGAAACTCTGTGCTGTGAAAGATTATGACATGATTTTTATGGACGTGCAGATGCCCGGTAAAGACGGGTATGAGGTGACGCAGGAAATCCGCGAGCAGGAAAAGCTGAAACAGCGCAAATCGTCGGTGGTAATCGCGCTTACCGCCAATGCGCTGGCGGGTGACAAGGAAAAATGCATCAGTGCCGGTATGAACGATTACCTCAGCAAGCCCATTCGCGCGGAAAACCTTGAGGCCATTATGAAAAAATATTGTCCTTCGCAGAATCCGGAGATCTGACGGGAGGGTGGTATGCTGCGACAGTCGCTGAATCACACTTCTCTTGTGCCGTCTGGAATCTATAGTGTTTCCAAATAATATTCTTACAGAATATTATTTGGCATACGCTGCCTCCGGCTATATTTCTCAACGGCTCTTATTCAGAAATTGCGCAGGTGCAGCGCGAAGTTTGCAGGCGCGAGTTTTACGAAATCGAAAGCGCGGGTGGGTGCGGGAAGTTGCGCCAGCGTTTTTCCCTCGCGGAATTTCTGCAGGAAATAATTTCCACGGAATCCGCAATTTTCCAGCACACCGGTGATGGTGTTAATATCGTTTTCATCGAGCAACCCCGTGTGAACAGTCGTGCGGATTTCCGTGGGAATTTCTGCCCCGCACACCAGCATCAGTGAGCGGTGGAAGGCCGCGTAATCCGCAAAACCTGTCACGGCTGAAAACTTCGCTTCCGGTGCTTTGAAATCCAGCGCGATGTAATCCACCAGCTTTTCCTCCAGCAACCGCGCGAGCATCTCCGGATTCGTGCCGTTCGTATCCAGCTTGACCTTGAAGCCGAGCGTTTTCAGGTAAGCGGC
>JAHFPR010000171.1 GCA_023269645.1 Alphaproteobacteria bacterium
GAATGCGCCGCTGTTGCGCCCGCGCGCGCTCCACCAGAAAATCCAGCACGGGCAGCGCGCGTTTCTGATAGGCCTGCAGCACGAAGCCGATGCCGCTGTAGCCCGCAAGCTGTGGGTCGGTGAGCAGCGCGGCGAAAAGCTCCAGTTCAATGTCGAGCCTGCCCGCTTCCTCGGCATCAATGGAAACGGCGATATTTTTCTCCCGCGCACTCTTCATGATTTGCACCACGCGCGGCAGAAGTTCGGCGATCACGCGCTCCTTCTGCACCAGTTCATAACGCGGATGCAGGGCGGAAAGTTTTACGGAAATACCGGGATTTTCCCACAGCGTCGTGCCGCGCGCATGGGCACTCACGACATCCACTGCTGCAAGATAAAGCGCGAAATACCGCTCCGCCTGTTCTGCAGTACGCGCGCCTTCGCCCAGCATATCGAAGGAAAAAAGATAGCCCTCCGCTTCCAGCTTTTTCGCGCGCTTGAGGGCGGCGGCGATGGTTTCCCCCAGCACGAATTGCCCGCCCAGCATCGCCATGCCTTTCTTCAGTACCGTTCGCACCACCGGCGCGCCCGCGCGGTTCGCCACCCGCCCGAAGAACGAGGATTCCTCCATCTGCGCCAGGTAGCCGGTGAGTTTCAGCCCCCATGCGGAAGCCCCGCCGGTGAGTTTTTCGAGGTCAACGTCGCCGAGTTTGTCGCGGATAAGCGCGTCCGCCGTGGCGTTATCGGGGATGCGGAGCAGTGCCTCCGCGAGGGAGAGAATGGCGATACCCTCCTTCGTATGCAGCCCGAAACGCTGGAGGAACGCTTCCGTTCCGCTGCTTTCCCCGGCAGCGCGGATGGTTTCCACATAGCCCCGCGCGCGGGTGGCGATTATTTCAGATTTTTCGCGGAAAACGGCAGTGTGCTGCAGCACATCACGCACACACTCCGCCTCGTCGCGGAAAGCCGCGCGGCTGATGGCGAGGAGGGATTCCTCCAGTGTGCGGTCATCCGGCATCGAATTCCACCCCCTGCGCGAGTGCGGGTTTTTCTGTGCCGTAATAGGTTGTGGAAGTCTGGCGGCGCATATAATTCTTCCAGCTATCCGAGCCTGCCTCGCGCCCGCCGCCGGTGGCTTTTTCGCCGCCGAACGCCCCGCCAACCTCCGCGCCCGAAGTTCCGATATTCACGTTGGCGAAGCCGCAATCGCTCTCGCGCTTGAAAAATTCCGCCTCGCGCAGATCGGTGGTGAAGATGGCGGAGGATAAGCCCTGCGGCACGTCGTTATTTATCGCAATCGCCTCCGCCAGCGTTGTGTATGGTATCACATAAACGATGGGTGCGAAGGTTTCACGCTGCACCAGTTCCGTTTGCTTGGGCATTTTTACCAGCGCGGGGTGGACGTAATATCCCTCCGTTCCCATACCTTCCGGCCAGGCACGCTCTCCGAAAAATACTTCGCCGCCTTGTTTTTTCGCTTCCGCAAGCGCGGCCTGCATCGCCTCGAACGCGGCCTTGTCAATCAAGGGACCGACGAGGGTTCCCGCTTCCAGCGGGTTGCTGATTTTGCTCTGCAGGGAGCTATAGGCTTTCTGAAGCCGCGCGCAAAATATTTCATAGATGGCTTTCTGCACCAGAACACGGCGGGTGGTGGTGCAGCGTTGCCCGGCGGTTCCCACCGCACCGAATACGATGCCCTGGAGTGCAAGTTCCATATCCGCCCTGTCGCTGACAATAACAGCATTGTTGCCACCGAGTTCCAGCAGCAGCTTCCCGTGACGCGCGAGGACTTTCGGGGCAATAATCTCTCCCATGCGGCAGCTTCCCGTCGCGCTGATGAGGCGCAGGCGCGGATCGTTCACCAGCATTTCCCCCGCTTCCGCCGCGCCGATCACCACTTCGCATAAGCCTTCCGGCAATTCTCCGCTCTTTATCAACATACCCCGCGCGCCAGGCGGCGGGGTATGGTCGGGGCTGGATTCCCTTTCTTCGCCGCAAGCGGCGGGGAATCCAGCCCCTGAGCGAGTGAATTTTGCGGCGGCTTTTCCGAAAATCACGTTGCAGGCGAGCGCGCAGACGGGCGTTTTCTCGGAGGGCTTCCACACCACCGGATCACCGCACACAATGGCCAGCGCGAAGTTCCAGCACCACACCGCCACCGGAAAATTGAACGCGGAAATCACGCCGACAGCCCCCAGCGGCAGCCAGGTTTCCTGCATCACGTGCTGTGGCCGTTCGGAGGCGATGGTCAGCCCGTGCAACTGCCGCGAAAGGCCGAGCGCGAAATTGCAGATGTCTATCATCTCCTGCACTTCGCCGCGCGCCTCGGAAATAATCTTGCCGCATTCGATGGTAACAAGCTGCGCGAGTGCTTCCTTATGTGCGCGCAGTTCCTCCCCGAACAGGCGGATGAGCCGTCCGCGCACCGGGGCGGGCACATCCTTCCACACGCGGAACGCCGCATCCGCCCGCGCGATTTTCGCGGTGATTTCCGCTTTCGTGTCGAAGCGCAGCGCGGCGATTTCCAGGCCATCCACGGGGGAATGCACACGCACGTCCTTGCCGCCATGCGGTTCCAGGTTCAGGCCGAGGGCGTTAAGTTGATTTCTGATGTCCATGTTGTAACTCCTTCCGCCGGAAGTATAACGCATTTACATTACCCTCCAATAGTGAAATAGTGAAGCAGTGAAACGATTTTCGCAGAACACGGAGGTGCTATGAAACGGAAAAATCTGGTGGGAATTGCGGCGGCGGTGGTGGTTCTGGGCGCGGCGGGCTATGCATATGCCGGGCCGCAGGAGGAGATATTCTTCGGGAAGAACAAGGGGCAGGCGGTTGTTAACGACCGGGAGAATTTTAACCAGCATATGGATGCGCAAACCAAGGTGATGCAGGATATTCTGGCGGCGATCCAGGAGAACACCAAGGTGCTGAAGGATATGAACCAGCAGAAATCAGATGCGGATAACAAGCAGTTGGTAACACTGCTCAAGGGGCTGAAGGCACTGTTCGATGAGCAGAAGGAAAGTTTGGCCGCATTGGCCGGAAAAGCACCGCAGCCTGCGGCGGGGCAGCATTAGTGATTGAGTACTGTATCTTGCTTTTATCTGTCACCCCGCACTTGTTGCGGGGTTATACTCTGCGGCTGCCATAACCCCGCAACAAGTGTGGGGTGACAGTATCAAATTACAGCCAGCCATTTCTTCTCATGCTCCAGTAGCCATTCTTTGCGATGTAATCCCCCCGCATAGCCCACCATTGCGCCGTTGCTGCCGATCACGCGGTGGCAGGGGATGATGATGGTGAAGGGGTTGCGGTTGTTCGCCATGCCCACGGCGCGCCAGGCTTTCGGCTTGGCAATCGCGCGGGCGAGGCTGCCATATGATTCGGTGCGGCCATATGGGATGCGCTGCAACGCCTGCCATACGTGCCGCTGGAATTCTGTGCCCTCCACGTGGAGCGGAAAATCAAACGCATGGCGTTTTCCGGCGAAATATTCTTCAAGCTGGCGCACGGCCTCGGCCAGATACGCGGGCAGGGGGGAAGTGGTTTTTTCCATTGCGCGTTCTGTGAATTCCACCGACGTAACCGCATCGCCGTTACCGGTGATTTCCAGCAGGCCAAGCGGCGAAGTGCAACAGGCGGTTTCGGTGCGGGTGGATTTCATGGGGGAAGTGTAGTTGTGTCATCGCAAAAAATAAAGGTGATTAATCCAAAAAAGATTGCGCGGCGCATAGCGGCGGGATAGGGATGCGCTATGGATACTTCCCCACAGAAAAAGCAGCAGGAAATCACGGGGGTGCTGCTTGCGGTATTTACGGCGTGCGTCTGGGCGGGGTGGATGATGATGACGCGGCTGGGCGTGACTTCCTCCCTCTCGCCTGTTGATATTGCGTTCCTCCGTTTCGGCTCGGCGGGTCTGATACTGCTGCCGGTGGCGTGGCGGAACCGGAAACTTGTGCGGGAAGCCCCGAAGCTGCCATTGCTCGCGTTGGTGCTGTGCGGAGGGCTGGCCTATATCCTGCTGATGGCGGTTGCGTTCCGCCATGCCTCTGCTGCACATGGCATCATGACCCCCGGAACTATTCCGGTATTTGTGGCGGTGCTCTCCTGGTTTATTTTTCGGGATCGCTTCACATGGCCGCGCATCGCGGGCTATGCGCTGATTCTCGGCGGCGTGGGGGTTAAAATCAGTGCCAGTTCCTCGGAAAGCCTGACGATGCTTGCCGCCGACCTGTTTTTTCTGGGCGGCGCGCTGTGTATGGCGGTGTATACGGTGATCCACCGCGCGCTCGGCTTTTCCGCGCTGGTGACGACTGCGTTCATCTGCACCGGATCAATGCTGCTTGGGATCATTCCCTATATGCTCTACCAGTGCTTCAATCCGCACTTCCTGCCGCTGAAGGATGCCGTGGTGCAGATGCTTTACCAGGGGCTGCTGACGAGCGTCATCTCGCAGATGGCCTACGTGCGTGCGGTGGGGCTGATCGGCTCGGCGCGCGCCTCTGCTTTCGTGGCACTGGTTCCGGTGCTGGCGGTGGCACTCGCGATTCCTGTCCTCGGCGAATATCCTACGGGCGGGGATATGCTGTTCGTGGCGGTGCTGAGCGGCGGTGTGCTGCTGGCCTCCGGTGTATTTTTGCGGTGGAGAATCTAGCGTTTGTAGGCATTGTCCCCTAAAGATAGATATGCTGTCATTCCAGCGAAGGCTGGAATCCAGTAGCGGCGTGTCTACGCCGCTGAAAGACCGTAGTTATTTCGCCGCAGACGCGGCTTGCGCTGGATTCCAGCTTCCGCTGGAATGACAAGTGTAGGGATTATCTATCGTTAGAGGACAATACCGGAAACTGGGTGCTGTTTAATAAAGATAGATA
>JAHFPR010000172.1 GCA_023269645.1 Alphaproteobacteria bacterium
GAGCGTTGGGTTGTTCTCGTAAGCACTTGCGAGTGCTTCTTGAATCGTCATGCCGGGCGTGGCGAGCACTTCGGATGCGGGTGTTGCAGAGAGGGGCACTTCAGGTTTCGCATCGGGTAGCGCATTGGGTATTCCGGCAGCCGGTATTTCCGGCGGGAGAACGGAAACGGGTGCTATGATTACTGTCGGAAAAGATGTTTCCTGCGTCGGTTCGGGGAAGGTTGCAGCAGCGGGTATTTCCGGCGGGACATCGGATGCTGTTTCAATTGGCGTACTTTCTTCCGGCGCGATTTCTTCCTCTTGTTCCTGCGATGAGGAATCGGTTTCGTCTGTTATATCGGCGGTATCATCAGAGGGTTGCGCTGCGGGCGCGGAAACGGATTGCGGCTTGAAAAGAAGCGGAAGCATTCCTGGCGTGGCCAGCGCGGATGTGGAACCGACGAAGGCGGGAAGAAGCGCGAGGGTCAGCAGCAGCGGGAGTTTCTCTTTCATTTCCGGAAGCCTTGCGCGTTATTTTTACGATGCACCATATATAGAGTGACGCGAACGGCTTTTCAAGAACCCTGTTCCGCCACGCCGGTATCGCAGGTGAGTGTTATGCGCTTTCCCGTGATGATGCGGGTGGGGCTGTTGATAGGCAGGGGATAATTGGTCGCCTCATGCCCGATGCCATGCAGCCGGAACACGGGAAACGCGCAGGTGCTTGCAAAATCCTGAAGCATGGTTTCCATCGCCTCCTGTTCGGCTTCCTCGATGGTGAAATCGCCCAGTATCACGGCAGTGGGTGCATCGAATAATCCCGCCTGGCGGAAATGGGTGAACATCCGCGAAACGCGGTAGGGCTTCTCGTCCACCTCCTCGATGAAAAATATTTTCCCGGCAGTGTTGGGATGCCATTTCGTGCCGATGCCCGTTTGCAGAATGGCCATGTTGCCGCCTGTTACAGTGGTCGGTGGTCGGTGGTCGGTGGTCGGTGAAGAACGGCTGGGCAGTGGTTCCAGCGTATATTCCACCTCCCGCGCTTTGCCGAAGATCACGCGCGTCAGCCGTTCGATGGAATCCTGCGAGATTTTTTCTGCCGTGATCTGCCACAGCACGGGGGCGTGGAGCGTTGTCCATCCCCAGCGTTGCGCGAGCAGAAGATGCAGCGCGGTGATGTCGCTGAAGCCCATCAGCAGCTTCGCGCGGGTGGGGGCGCGGTGCTTCATCAATTCGGGAATCAGGGCGGCGGTTCCGTATCCGCCTTTCAAACACCACACGGCTTTGGAATCCTTCGCATACAGTGCTGCCTGCGTATGGCGGAGGCGTTCCGCATCACTGTTCGAGCAGAACAGATGCGGGCGGATGAGGTCTTCCGGAATGCGCGCCACCAGGCCGAGTGAGGCAATAAAATCCGCCGCCTTCTTCAGATGCTCCGCCCCCGCGCCATAGCCCGGCGCGATCACATCCACAATGTCGCCGGGGCGAAGGGGCTGCCAGGGTTTAGGAGGTATTGAATGAACCATATTTTCCGTCATTCCCGCGAAAGCGGGAATCCATCTTGCCATAAACAAAGAAGGGGCAGTTTCCTGCCCCTTCCCCAATTAGGCGGTTGTCAACAGTGCTGCAAAAAATGCTGCAATCCGTAAAAACTGACTAACTGTTACTTTTATTGTGAGTTGTATCATTGCAGATACTCCTAGCTCACACCGGTGCAAACTATAAAATGTTTGCCTACATTCTTTTTCGTCGCGTTATTACGACGGGTGCGTACTTATATATAATCGCAAACACCTTGCGGCAAGTTGCCCGCCCAGCGATTTCTTCCGGGCTTATAGGGTCTGACCTAGCACCTTTGGTGAAGGCACAGCGGGATTACCAATCCCTTATATTTTCATGAATTACTTACACGTCCTTGCGGGTAGCATAAGTTTCATGGAAACACTTTTTTAAGTATAGAAAAACCCTACAAAAATGCAATAGGAAATAGCTCACTCTCCATCATCTCTTTTGCGTCGCGGACGCGACGCGCTGGATACCAGCCTGCGCTGGTATGACAGGTTAAGCCGCTTGCCCCAGCCCCATCGTCAGCCACGCGCTCATGAACTTATCCAGGTCGCCGTCCAGCACGCCCGCCGTATCCGAAGTTTCGTGGCCGGTGCGCAGATCCTTCACCATCTGGTAGGGCTGGAGGACATAGGAGCGAATCTGGTTGCCCCAGCTATTATCGGATTTCTGGGCGTTCACCGCCGCCGTTGCCGCTTCCTGCTTGCGGAGTTCCAGCTCATACAGCCGCGCGCGGAGCATATTCATCGCCTCGTCGCGGTTGCGGTGCTGTGAGCGGTTATTCTGGCACTGCACGACGATGTTGGTGGGGATATGCGTGATGCGGATTGCGCTTTCCGTTTTGTTCACGTGCTGCCCGCCCGCGCCGGAGGAGCGCAGCGTATCCACGCGCAGGTCTTTTTCGTCAATCTCGATGGTGATGGTGTCGTCCACCACGGGATAAACCCATACGCTGGCGAAGCTGGTGTGGCGGCGGCTTGCGCTGTCGAACGGGGAGATGCGCACCAGACGGTGTACGCCGCTTTCCGCCTTCGCCCAACCGTAGGCGTATTGCCCGGTGATTTTGACGGTAGCCCCCCGGATGCCCGCTTCGTCGCCCGCGTTTTCGTCAACGATTTCCGTAGCGAAGCCGTGCTGCTCCGCCCAGCGCAGGTACATCCGCAGCAGCATCGAAGCCCAGTCGCAGCTTTCCGTGCCGCCCGCGCCCGCGTGGATTTCCAGGAAGCAATCGTTGGTATCCGCCTCGCCGGAGAAAATGCTCTCGGTTTCCACCTGCTTCGCGTGTTTGACAAGTTGCAGGATAGCGGCTTCGGATTCCTTGAGGGTGGCCGCGTCACCCTCGCTTTCGGCGAGTTCCAGCAGCCCGGTATTATCCTCCAGATCGCGCTGGATCTGCGCGTAGGCATTCAGGGAATTTTCGATGGCGTTTTTCTCGCGCATGATTTTCTGGGCGCGCACACGATCATTCCACAAAGCGGGGTCGGCACTTATGCCCTCAAGCTCGGTGAGGCGTTTCCGCTTGGCATCCGGGTCAAAGACACCTCCCCAGCAGTGCAAGCGACTGCTGAATTTCGGCGACGGCGTGGGTGATTTCGGCTTTCATGGCTTAATGGTTATTCGTGATTCGTTACTCGTTATTAGGAAATATAGAGAGTTTTCAGGGGAGAGTAAACGAAATCATGACGTTTGCAAGGGCGTGGCAGAACTCGTCATTCCAGCGAAAGCTGGAATCCAGCGCGGAGCGTCCGCGACGCTGAAAGAGCCTTTTCCGCCGCAGACGTGGCTTTGGCTGAATACCAGCTTTCGCTGGTATGACAAAAAAGGGAGTTATGCAAGGTCTCCTTGCGATTAACGATTAACGTACTTATCCCCCCACCGGAAACCGCTTGAAATATTTTTCGATGGCGGTCTGCATTCCGCTCACCAGTGCATCGCGGTAATCGTCCGTGCGGAGGAGCTTTTCCTCCTGGCGGTTGGAGAGGTAGCCGAGTTCGATCAGCACCGAGGGAACATCAATGGAAGTGAGCACCGCGAGGCTTTTCTGCCGGTGGGTGTGGTCGAGCAGTTGCGCGTCGTGCCCCATCGCTTTCACCAGCATTTCTGCGAAGGTGGCGGAGGTGTTCGTGGTCGCGCGGCGGGCGAGATCGAGCAGGGTTCCCTGCACCTCCTCGTTTTCCCCCTTCAGATGCACGCCCCGGATGACCTCCGTCTGGTTCGCCTGTTCGATGAGCGTGTCGTTATCCCGCTGCGCGCGATCCTCCGAAAGTGTGTAGACGGAAAGCCCCTTCGTGTCGGAATCCGGGCTGGAATCCGCGTGGAGGGAGATGAACAGATCGGCCTTCCACGCCCGCGCTTTTGCCACACGGCCTTTCAGCGTGACGAAACTATCCCGCGACCGTGTGAGGCGCACGTCATACAGCCCCGTGGCGTTCAGCAAATCGTGCAGTGCCAGCGCATAGCGCAGCGTGACGACTTTCTCGAAAGTTCTGCCGGAGCGGCTGATGGCTCCGGGATCAAGGCCGCCGTGGCCTGGGTCAATCACGATCACCGGCTTGTGATTTTTTGCGGAGGATTTCGTGGTAGTGCGGGCGCGGTATTCCGGGCGCATGGAAGCGGGAAGATTGCTGGCGGAGGGGGCGGGCGCGGGTCGGGCAGAAGCCTTATCCGCCGTGGCCGGAATCAGCCATAAGCAGCAGGCAAGCAGGCAGGATAACATGATGCGCATTATGTTGCGGCCTCCTCGCGCAGAGGGTAAATCATCACCGCGCGGATGTCCAGAATCTCCTGAAACCGGTACATTGCCCACAGGGCTGTTCCGTTCTGGTTTCCTCCTCTCCCGTGTGCGGGAGAGGAGGATTTACTTAACGAACGGAGTGAGTTTAGGAAATCCGGTGAGGGCACTTTGCGGGAAACAAAGAAGCCCTCACCGCAAATCCGGCCAATGAATTGGCTCGGATTTTCTGCCTCTCCCGCACACGGGAGAGGAAAAAATAGCGAGAACTGAACAGCCCTGACATTGCCCAGAACGCACTGGATTTTGCAGGCGGAGGGTGCTAGAATCAATCATTGGCGGGGCTTGAAAAACCCTCTAAAAACACATCCTTTTTTTGGGTGTGGTGTCCGAAGAACTCCCAAATATTTTTGGCTGGGAGTGAGCTGAACTAAGGCACTCCCGGCTTGCCGGGGGTGCACGAATATGCTCAGGCCGGTTTTTAGGTGTTTTTCAACTCCCAGTCACCTCATTCCGGGGTGGCTGGCTCGCCGTAACAGGCGGGCTGGATGCGTACCAATACTAAAACCCCCACGGA
>JAHFPR010000173.1 GCA_023269645.1 Alphaproteobacteria bacterium
CTCCTCCCCCGCCTGCGGGGGGCGGGGGAATTTTCTATCACGGCAATTTTACCGACTGCTCCGCGTTTGTGGGCTGGGTTTCCTCCGGGCTGTTGCGGAAGCGTACTCTCAGCGTACCACCATGTTCAAGCCGCACACCTTCCGGAAGGGTGATGTCGAGCCGCACGTGGCGGTGCGGGTAGGGCGCAAGCACCGATACGCCGTGCAGTTCGCCCAGTACGCGCTCGCCGCCTTTGCCGCCTGGTGCGGTGTAGACCACGTCTACATCGCCATAGAGCGAGGCATTTCCGGAACGCTCCAATACTACCGATACATAGGATGCTTCCGGCTTGTCACTATGCAGTGCAAGCCCTGAAAGCTGCGCGCCCGCGTGGAGCTTCCCCTGCCGCACCACCACGGGTATGGATACACCGTATACCGGGATCAGCTTTACCGAGATACCGCCCTCCGCGACGTTGTTCTGCTCAAGCGTTTCGCCCGCATTTTCCGGGGGCAGCGCGCGGAACAAAAGGTGGGAGCGGTATTCGCCCTCCGCAAGGCCGGCGGGCTTTGTCGCCATCACGCGCACTGTCTGCCCCTCGCCGGGTTTCAGCACCACCTGCCGGGGTGAAAAACGCAGCATGGAATCCGCGAAATGCTCGCCTTCCTCCGGCGTTTTGATTTCTGTGTAGTTCCCGTTTTCATCCATGCGCTGGTTATAGAGCGAAACGCGGTACGTTGCGGTTTCATTGCCCCGATTGACGAGGTTGATTGTCGCCGCGCGTGTGCGCCCCTCCAGCAGAATGCGCGTGGGTGCAACCATCAGATCCCCCACACCCGCCGTTGCTGGAAGCGGAAAGAGTAGCAGCAACACAAGGCAGAAGCATACTATTCGTAACATATATGTCCCCTCAATAACTTACTGTAACATTAAATGTCCCGCTATAGTCCCCTGCGGCCTGGTTCGCGCCAACAGAGAGCGTTCCCGAAATCCCGAAAATATCGTGGCCGGTAGCATCCAGTGCCACGCCCCCCAGGGTGAGGGCGAGGGTGGCCTGCATCGTATCACCGCCTTTCTGCAATTGCACGGTGGTATCGTGGGTGACGCTGTAGTTCATGCCTGCTTCGCCGGTGACCTGGTACATCCCCGTGAAGCCCGGAGCCGTGCGTGCGATGCCGTTCGTTCCCGGCAGCTTGTTCGACCCTACCGTGCCCGGCGTGCCGGAGGGTATGAACGCCCCGAAACCCAGCCGATGCATTTCGGAAAGCTCAAGCGGCGTAAGAATATCGGCACTGACTTCCGTGGGCACGGCGTGTGCTGCCGGGGAAAAAACCACTGCCGCCAGCAGCAGAAGCGGCCTGCAATGCCGGATGCGGAACATCGCGGGCTAGAAGCTCACCGTCACGTCGTAGGTTCCACTGTAGCCGCCGAGTGTCTGGGCGGCAGCGGTTCCCACGGCAAGCGTACCGCCAACGGTGAGGCTTGTGCTGGTGCTGGTGTTGCCCGCAAGCGTCACCGTGCCGGGAGTGGAGGTGAGGGTAAGGTTAGCGACCATGCTCGGACCGGGGCCGGCAAGTGTTACCGTGCTGGAAATCGTGGCGGTATAGGCGGTGCTGGCGGGACCGGTGATGGTGAATATCCCCGGTTTCGCAGAGCTGACGGGCTGCAGGGATACGCCGCTGGTGGTGGTGGCTGCGCCGGAAACCGGTACAATTACCGTTCCGGCAGCACTCCCTGCCGCAAACTGCCCGAAATTCAGTGCCTGCGATTGCGCAACGGAGAAGCCCTGTATGACGGTTGCTGTCGCGGTAAACGTGGTGGCGTAGGCGGAAGTTGCTACGGCGATGGGAGCCACGAGGGTAAGCGCAAACAGCGGTAAATATAGCTTTTTCATTTCTCTCTCCCCGGAGGTAAGTTGGGTCGGGTTTACGCGGGAAATTTTATTGGCGTTGCAACGTCCGGTGTCAACTGTTATGTCGTGGGATAACCTTGCTGTTATCGGCAGCCATATTGGATTTTAAGAGGGTGATAGGGTATGCTGCGAGCCTGTATTATACCTCCAGTTGTTTTCTGGGATGGAATATCCATGCTTATTAACGCAGGGGGAAAAAATACGATGCAACTTCTGAGTACCTATATTCCCCTGCGGCATTTCTACCACAGGCCATGCCTAAAAATCCTGGCGGGGGTGATGCTGTTTCTGGTGATGGCAGGGGTCGCCTGTGCGGGCATGGCGGATGCGGCTCCTGCAGCACCTCCGGAGAAGCACCTGCCCGAAGCCCGCCTCGAAGTGCGTCGTGTACAGGGTGTTGCTTTCGGTGGCTTTACCGTGGGCAAGGGCGGCGGCGCGATTATCATTCGCGCAGAAGGTGGCGCGCACGAGCAGCAGGGGCAGGTGACGTTCCTTGATGCACGCTATCACCCCGCATTATACGAGGTGCGCGGCACACCGGGCATGGAGTTCAGCATCGTGTTGCCGGAAGAAGTGCGGCTGGCGCGCCATGCGCGCGGGGCTGGCGGTGATAGCGGAGAGGTGGAGGTCACGCTGCGCAAGCTGGAATCCTCCCCCTCCGGGCGCGGGAGCATCGGGCAGGACGGAACCGCGCGCATCACTGTCGGCGGGATGCTGGTTCTCCCCGCCCGCCCGCCTTCCGGAAGCTATGACGGGCTGTTCGATATTGATGTGCGGAAGGTGGAATAATAAAATTTCGTCTGCGCTTAACAACTTGTTAACCTTTTGGTGGTATACTTGTATCAGGAATGAAAAAATCCCCAGGGAATCCGTTATGATGCAAGAGATGAAAGATTATTTCAGGAATGCCAGCACGGCACTCGGCGGCATGGCGGCGGCGACGATTATCACCGCGTGCGGCGCGGCGGGCAATATGCATGAAGCGAACGCACCGGGGCAGCAGGCGCAGGATGCACACGAACACGCAGTGGATATGCAGCGTCAGCCCAGCCCCAAAGCCTGGTGGGAGGAAGCACCAGAGGGTATGCAACCCGTGGCGTGGCTCGCACCATCAAAGGCTCCGTGGGAAGGGCTTGATCCGGCACTGCGGGGCGCGGTGGATGAGCTGGAAAGCAGGCTCCTCGGCAGCAGCCCGCGCGGCGGGGCAGATGCGCACGATCAGCACTGCAATACGCTGGCCGCGCAGGCACTCCTGCACCGCACGCAGGGACACGTCGAGCGTATGAAGGCTGGTGATGCATCCAGGGATCAGGTTATTCCTCCTCCTTCCCACCAGGCCTATACCGGGGTGCGGTATAACCAGCCTTACGGGTATTACGGGCCGCCCCCCGGTGTAGTGGCGCATAATGAGGAAAAAACCGCGACGCGTGCGGGAGAGCAGCATGAAGCCGAGGCGCAGGCAACAACAGCAGCCGGGAGTGCGGCAGGGTGTACGAATATGCCCATTCGGGGGCAGACAGTGGCGCGTGCAAGCAATGAGGCGGCGGATGCATATGCCGTCACCACCAAAGCCTTCAATGACTGGAAGAAAGACGGGAAATTCGCCACGACATTCGGTATCGAGTCGTTCAACTCAAGCGATCTGGATGCGTTCCATCAGGCATTGGATGCCATCGCGCAGGGAAACTATTCCGCTGCGAAAATCGCTATCGTGGGGGGCGATGATTCTCCCGGTCGCCGTATCGGGAAAGTCGAGCATTTCAAGGATATAGGCCACAAGCTGCAGCCGGGCAGCGGCGAGTATGTCTATCGGGCAGAAGCGGTGGAATATGACAATGCCCTGAAGCGCGGGCAGAATATGAATCCCAACCACGCGCGGCTGGATCACCAGAAACCCCACGGGCGCGGGCGTTAGAACCAGTTTGGAATCTCCCCCTGCCGGCTGCAAATGCCCGTTTCCTGCGCTTCCGCCTACGCCGAGGCTTCGGCGGACGCAGTCCGGATGCTTCACGTACCCTAAAGTACGCTCCGCTCCGGTTCTCGGAAATATAGTGTTTCCAAATAATATTCTTACAGAATATTATTTGGCATACGCTGCCTCCGGTGCGGGAAACCAACTCTTTCGGAGTTGGTTTTCATAGTCATTTTCGCCGCAGCAAGGCGAGATTCCAAACAGGTTCTTGGGGGCGGCTAATTCCTCCTCCACCGTGTGTGGGGGGAGGAGGAGAAAACCTAATGGCGGAAATGGCGGATGCCGGTGATGATCATCGCCAGGTTGCGTTCGTCCGCCGCCGCAATCACCTCCGCGTCGCGGATGGAGCCGCCGGGCTGGATGACCGCCGTAATTCCCTGATCCGCCGCCGCGATCAGCCCGTCCGGGAACGGGAAAAATGCATCAGATGCGGCTACGGAACCCGCCGCGCTTTCCACGCTGGTAGCGGTATCCTTGGCCTTCCATGCGCCGATGCGGCAGGAATCCACCCGGCTCATCTGCCCCGCGCCGATGCCCACCGTGGCGCACTCCTTCGCATACACAATCGCGTTTGATTTCACGTGCTTGCACACGGTGAAGGCAAAAAGCAGGTCGCGCATTTCCGCTTCCGTCGGCGCGCGTTTCGTCACGACTTTGAGCGCAGTTTTATCCAGCACCGTATTATCGCGCGTTTGCAGCAGCAGCCCGCCTGCCACGGATTTGATGAGCGTATCCCGCCATTCCGGATCGGCCATTTTTCCCGTGACCAGCAGGCGCAAGTTCTTTTTGGAAGCGAGCAGCGCGCGGGCTTCCCCGGAAATTTCCGGGGCGATGAGTACCTCCATGAAGAGGTTGCTCAGCAGCGTGGCTGTTTCCCTGTCCAGCGCGCGGTTGACTGCCACGATGCCACCGTAGGCACTCACCGGATCGCAGGCCAGTGCCTTCTCATAGGCTTCCGTGAGGCTGGCTC
>JAHFPR010000174.1 GCA_023269645.1 Alphaproteobacteria bacterium
TCAGATTTTTTGCGATTTCCACCACTTCCGGGCCGTAGAAATAAAGCCCCGTCACCGCCCAGTTGGATTTCGGCTGCTGCGGCTTTTCCTCGATGCTGACGGCGCGCTTATGCTTGTCGAATTCCACTACGCCGTAACGCTCCGGATCGTGCACGTGGTAGGCGAACACCTTGCCGCCTTCCTTCACTTTCGCGGCCTCGGTCAGCCCATCCTGCAACCCTTTGCCATAAAAAATATTGTCGCCGAGGATGAGGCATACCGGGCTGTTCCCGATGAATTTTTCGCCGAGGATAAAAGCCTGCGCCAGCCCCTCCGGCTTTGGCTGCACCACATAGTGCAGCTTCATGCCGAGCGCGCTGCCGTCGCCGAGCAGATACTCCATCATCGGCAGGTCGCGCGGTGTGCTGATGATAAGCACCTCCCGGATGCCGGCCAGCATCAGGGTGGAGAGCGGGTAAAACAGCATGGGCTTGTCGTAAATGGGGAGAAGCTGCTTGCTGACGGTGCGCGTCATCGGCCACAGCCTGCTGCCCGATCCGCCTGCGAGAATGATGCCTTTCATAGTTTTTCCAGTGTTTAGAGTTGAGTAGTGAGAGTTGAGTGAGAAAAGTGAGTAAAATCACTCAATTCTCAACTCTAATCACTCAACTCTTTTTAGTTACCGCCTTCGCCCACGCGCCATTATCCAGATACCATTGCACTGTCGCTTTCAGGCCTTCCTCAAACGTATAACGGCGGGTGAAGCCTAAAACCTTCTCGGATTTTTTATCGTCCATCGCGTAGCGGAAATCATGCCCGGCGCGATCCTGCACGAACGCGATCTGCTGTTCATAGGGTTTGCCGTCCGCGCGGGGGCGGAGTTCGTCTAGAATCGCGCAGAGGCACTTCACCACGGTGAGGTTATCCCGTTCGGCACGCCCGCCGAAGCAATAGGTTTCGCCGGGATTTCCCTTGCTCGCCGCCAGCCACACGCCGTGGCAGTGATCCTCCACATGAATCCAGTCCCGCACGTTCGTGCCCGTGCCGTATACGGGGAGTTTCTCCCCCGCCAGTGCCTTGGTAATCACCACCGGAATCAGCTTTTCTGGGAACTGCCGGGGGCCATAATTATTCGTGCAGTTGGTGACGATCGTGGGCAGGCCATAGGTATGAAACCAGGCGTGCGCGAGGTGATCCCCCGCCGCCTTGGACGCGGAATAAGGCGAGTTGGGCTGATACTGACTGGCCTCGGTGAAATAACCGGAATCGCCCAGCGAGCCGTACACCTCATCCGTGGAAACCTGCACGTAGCGGAAATTTTGTTTCCCTTCCGGCGGAAGCGCATTCCAATAGAGGCGGGCAGCCTCCAGCATCGCATAGGTTCCCAGGATGTTCGTGGTGATGAACGCCCCCGGCGCGGCGATGGAATTATCCACGTGCGATTCCGCTGCAAAATTGACGATCGCGTCCGGCTGGAATTCCCGCAACAGCTTCAGCACATTTTCGCCGTCGCAGATGTCGCCGACTACGATCCGCAGGTTTTCGCCCTCAATCCAGGCAAGATTTTCACGATGCCCGGCATAGGTGAGCGCATCATAAACGAGGACGCGGTCGCCCGCCGCGATGCGCTGCCCGGCAAATGCGCTCCCGATGAATCCGGCTGCGCCAGTGACGAATAATTTTTGTGAAGCCATATGGCATCGCTCCCTGATGATGGGATGTTTATAGGGTATCGGCCCGCGCAGTTCAAGGAGTTTGGCTTGTTTCGGCGACAATCCGGAAGAATACGGGAACACGGAATACGCGCTGCTTCTCACTTGCGGGGATGGGCGGCGCGGAACGGTTGGCCGCCATATTCCGGATGATGGCTTCATCCAGCGCGGGTGCTTCGGTGTGCTTCAGGAACTCCCAGCGCAGAATCGTGCCGTCCTGCGCCAGAGTAAGTTCCAGCAGGGCTTCCCCCTCGATGTGCCGCTCCTGCGCTTTCTCCGGATAATCCTGATTGCCCTTGATCCAGTCGGCCAGCAGGTCGCCGTAATGCTTCGCTGGGATAGTCGCTGCGTTGGAGATAGTGCTGTTCCCTGCGGGCGCGGGCAGGGCTGCGCGCGGGAGCGGGGTTTTTACGGAAAGCCGGGCGGGTTTTTCCAGCGGGCGCGTCGCCACCAGCGGAGCCAGCACATGGATGGATGTTGAAGTGTGCGCCGATGGCAAGGAAGAATGAGGCTGTTGTGCGGGAACAGGGGGCTTATGGAGTGGCGGGGTCGTGGCTGCGGGAGCTGTTGTTACGGGGGCTGGGGCGGGGGTTCCGCTCCGGAGTGCCACGAGCTTCACCTGCAAGGATTTCAGCGGGATTTTCATCGCATCCGGCTGCCGGATGAGGATATAGAGAAGAATGCCGAGATGGAGGGCGAGTGCCAGGGCAAGTGCCAGGGGGAGCGGGCGCAGCCACCGCTTCCATCGTTGTTCTATTCCAGCCATGACGGGATGCTGTCGCTTGCCAGCATCGCCTCGTAGCTCTGCCGCGCGCGGATGATGTGGAATGCGTCGCCGTGTGCCATCACTTCCGGCACAAGCAGGCGCGCGTTATAGGTGGAGGCCATCGAAGCACCATATGCCCCGCAGGAGCGGAACGCGAGCAAATCGCCCGGCTGCATCGCGGGGAGCAGCCGCTGCTTGCCGAAAACATCCGCCGTTTCGCAGACCGGCCCCACCACGTCTACCGGGGAAGCGTCCCCGTTCGCCTCTTTCACTGGAAGAATCTCGTGCCAGGCATCGTAAAGGCTGGGGCGCATGAGGTCGTTCATCCCCGCATCCACGATGACAAACGTGCGGTGCGGTGTGCGCTTGGTCAGCACCACGCGCGCCACAAGAATCCCCGCGTTGCCCGCGATCAGCCTGCCCGGTTCCAGCATAAGTTTGCATCCGAGATGCTGCACCTGATCCAGCACCATGCGCGCGTAATCGGCGGGCAGGGGGGGGATTTCCTTCGCGGAATCATAGGGGATGCCGAGGCCGCCGCCAAGATCAAGAACCTCGATAGTGTGCCCGCCTGCCCGCAATTCCTTCACCAGATGCACGATGCGCGCGAACGCGGCGCGGAACGGCTCCAGCTTTGTAAGCTGGGAGCCGATATGGCAGGTCACCCCCACGATGCGTATGCCGGGAAGCACCCGCGCGCGCGCAGATGACGGCAGCACGGATTCCCACGCCACGCCGAATTTATCCGTTTTGCGGCCGGTGGAGATTTTATCGTGGCTGCCTGCATCCACATCCGGGTTGACGCGGATGGTGACGCGCGCCTTCCCCCCGTGCGCCACGGCCTCCTCGCTTAGTATTTCCAATTCCTCCGGAGATTCTACGTTGAACTGACCGATGCCGGACTTCAGGGCGAACCGCATTTCCCCGCGCGTTTTCCCCACGCCGGAAAATACGATTTTCTGTGGGGGAACACCTGCCGCCAGTGCCTTGCGGATTTCGCCTTCGGAAACCGTATCTGCTCCAGCCCCCAAACGTGCGAGCGTCCGCAGCACGGCAAGATTCCCGTTCGCCTTCACCGCGAAGCAGATCAGCGTGGGGATTTCCCGGAACGCCTCTGCGAATACCTGGTAATGCCGCGTGAGGGTTGCTGCCGAATAGCAATAAAACGGTGTGCCGACGCTGGCCGCGATTTCCGGCAACGGCACGTGCTCCGCGTGGAGGATGCCGTCCTGATACGTGAAGTGATCCATCGGGTTACTTATGCCCCGTTTTTTCTGCAGCAGGCTGCCCCGGATAGGTCAGCGGCCCCTTGACACCACAGGCGGAAAGGCTGCCTAGCGCGAGCGCAAAAAGAATAAAGAGAGAAGCGATCCGCATATTTGTTTCCTTTTGATACATAAATGCTGCTAAAAACACTATAAATCGCTTCGCGCACCGCGACAAGCAGGGAAAATGCTTTTTGCTAATGAAATGTTAACCAGTATCGTGGTAACATGAAAGCCTAGGTCTTGAATTTCTTACCCTGAGTTTGTTGTAAACACACTCAAAAGAATTTCTATACGCACTTTCCAAAGTACGTATCTTCAGTGTCCTTTGTTCGATGTTCTAGGTTTCTCAAAGAAGAAAGGTAAGGTGACGTAATGCGAACTTCTATGCAAACACGTCTGATGAATCGGTTACTGTTTGTTGTATTGGGTGTTGGTGTGGTGTGTTCGGTAACTGCTTGTGGAGACAATGGCCCAAGTGAACCGAATACAGGCGAAGAAGGAGGTGCAAGCGGTGTAAGTGGAAGTGGGACAGGTGGGGCAAGTGGTGCAACATCAGTTATCAAACCCATTGCGACCGGTGGCACTACTTCAGCAACGACCACAACAACCGTTGATTTGCCGCAGATTAGTCTCGCCTGTGTACCAACAGACCTGATGAAAACCAACTGTGCGGCAATGTATCTGGAATCTGTGGGACTCAATCAATGCCTGCAATCCGCTTGTGATTATCAGCAAGTGGGAGTGTATTGTGAGGTTTCATTGGGTACAGATGCAGGAGCTCCTTCATCAACACAGAAAGACTGCATCGCAAAGAACTATCCCCTGGTTAGTTTCTTGCGCGCTTGCATGGAGTTGAACGGTGTGAAGGATTTGTCAACAATTCCTCCGCCACCGCAAGACAAAGTGGAAGCAGTCTACGCGTGCTACAACGGTGCTTTATCTCAGAAGAAATAGCACCCAACAGACAGTAACGCTTGCTATCGGGTCGGGGAACAAACAAAACAGTCGCACGATTGTTTTGCCCCGCCCCGGTAGTGACTATTCCTCTGGC
>JAHFPR010000026.1:0-1998 GCA_023269645.1 Alphaproteobacteria bacterium
CACGCCGCTGCTGGATTCCAGCCAGTCTTTCCAAAGATAAGATCGCTGGAATGACGATGAACTATAATTAAGAATATAGATCAATATAGTACCGAAAAATCAAATGGTGATTGAACCTAGAATCGCTTTGCGATTCAGGCGATGACGGAAGTGTGTCGTAATCACGTATCACTTTACACCATCCCGCTGCCAGCCTACAACCATCCCATGACGTTCGACCTCGACATTGTCTTCAACAGCATCGGCATCGCGGGGGTGGCGTGCATCCTGCTGGCGTATTTCCTCATCACGCTGGGGAAGCTCACGGGAGGCCGCCTCGCCTACCACATACTGAACCTCATCGGTGCGGCGATGCTGCTTGCTTCGCTGTTCTGGAAGTGGAACCTGCCCTCGGTGGTGATTGAAGTGTGCTGGATCGCCATCAGCCTGTTCGGCATCTGGAAAGTACGCCGTACACTTTAGGCCACCGCCCGCACTATCCACAAACCCGCGAACAGTGCCAGCACGGAAAACACCACCGATCCCAGCATATAAAGCAGGGCAGGGAGGAGTTCCCCGCGCTCCATCATGGTAACGGCATCCAGCGAGAAAGCGGAAAAGGTGGTGTAGCCCCCCAGCACACCGACGGCCAGCAGCAGCCGCAGATGCGTCTGGCTTTCGCCGCCATAGCGCGCGAGTAATCCCACCAGCGCGCCCATCAGGAACGATCCGGTGATGTTTACCACCAGTGTGCCATATGGGAAGCCGCTGCCCAGCCATCGCCCCAGCGTGCTCATGGCAAGGTATCTCCCCGCCGAGCCGAACGCCCCGCCGATTGCGACCAGAAGAAGGGGGTGCATGATGGCTCCTTGATGATCTTTTTTATTTGCCTTACCGGGATGATAAGGCAAATTGCACGACTGCCGCAAGCGGGAACGCTGGCACTGTCTATTAAAGATAGATAATCCCAATTATCGTCATTCCAGCCAGTCTTTGCCAGAAAAGAACTGGCTGGAATCCAGCAGCGGCGTGTCTACGCCGCTGAAAATCAGCAACTATCCCGCCGCAGACGCGGCTTGGGCTGGATCCCAGCTTGCGCTGGGATGACACCATATCTATCTTAATAGACAGTGCCGGAACGCTTGACGGCGCGGAATAGCCTACTATATTAGTAAGGTATAAGGCATCACCCTAGGAAAAACCCATGTTCATCCAGACGGAAATCACGCCCAATCCGCGCACGTTGAAATTCCTCCCCGGCCAGGAAGTGCTGGCTATCGGCACGGCCTCGTTCAGCGATAAGGAATCGGCGGGAGCTTCGCCGCTTGCGGAGGCACTGTTCGTCATCAACCATGTGGAGGGCGTGTTTTTCGGCCGGGATTTCGTATCGGTGACCAAAACCGATGCGGTGGGGTGGGATGTACTCAAGCCCCACGTGCTCACCACGATCATGGAGCATTTCATCGCGGGCAGGCCGGTGATGCAGGCAGAAAGCACGCACGGCAAGGTGCAGGCGACAGATACAGCAACAGCGGGTGGCGAAGACGATCCGCTTTCCGCCCAGATACGCGAACTCATCGAAACGCGTGTGCGCCCCGCAGTGGCGGAAGATGGCGGCGACATTGTGTTCCGGGGCTTCACGGAGGGCGTGGTGTTCCTGGAAATGTACGGCGCGTGCTCCGGCTGCCCCAGCTCTACCCTGACCCTCAAAAACGGCATCGAGAATATGCTGAAGCATTATGTGCCGGAAGTAGAGCGCGTGGAAGCGGTGAACGCGTAAGAACCTGTTTAGAATCTCACCATACTGGGCTGCAAATGCCCATTTCCTGCGCTTCCGGTGCTCACGTACCAATGTACGCTGCGCTCCGGTTCTCGGAAATAGCCATTTTCGCCTCAGCCTGGTGAGATTCTAAACAGGTTCTAAGAGTGTTGAACGGATTTTCTTGCCATACCCCCTTGAAAGCCCCGTAACACCGCCCTATATCACTCTTGTGATGAGAGGAAAAATTAATCCCCGTG
>JAHFPR010000026.1:2008-13507 GCA_023269645.1 Alphaproteobacteria bacterium
CCTGCCGAGTCAAGCATGACTACCCCCCTCCCATCCCTCAGTTGCCCGGTACGGGTAACCGGCAGGGCGAGCCTAGCCGCCAGGTCAGCGACCCCCCCCTCCCGACCTGGCGGCACTGTAAACAGCAGTTCATAATCATCCCCGCCTGTTGCAATGGTGGAAAGTGTTGCCGGATCGCGGTTCAGGATTTTCCTGGCGGCCTCCGAAAGCGGCAGATTTTCCGCGTGGATTGTGGCGGAAACGCCCGAACAATCGCAGATATGGGCGAGATCGGCCATCAGCCCGTCGGAAATATCAATGGCGGCGGAGGCAATACTGCGCAACCCCATCCCCAGTTCCACGCGCGGTTCGGGAATGTGGTAGCGGCGGAGAAGATAGCTTTCTCCCTCTTCCGTGTGCGGGAGAGGGTTGGGGTGAGGGTTGCCTGCCACAACAGTGCCCTCACCCCTCCCTCTTCCTCGTGCGGGAGAGGGTTCTCCTTCCAGTAATACCCGCAGCCCCAGTGCCGCATCGCCCAGCGTACCCGATACATACACGCCGTCGCCCGGTTTCGCACCGGAGCGGCGCAGCGCAGTGCCCTTCGGCACTTCGCCGATCATGGTGAGGGAGAGGGTGATGGGATATGTCATGCTGTTTTCATGACGGCCTCCGGAGTTCCAGACCCCGGCATTCGCCGGGGTGACAGTATCGCCACCAATCAAATACACGCCCCACCGCGCCTGTTCTTCCGCCAGTGCTGCCGCGAAGCCCGCATACCAGTCATCTGAAATTTCTGCCGGAAGCGCGGCGGCGATCAAATACCAGCGCGGCTTTGCGCCCATCGCTGCCATGTCCGAGAGGTTGGTGCGGAGGAGTTTCTTTGCAATCAATCCCGGTTCCGTGCCATGCAGGAAGTGCACCCCCTCCACGATGGCATCCTTGGTGACGGCGTATTCCAGCCCCTCCGGGCCGGGGATGAGCGCGGCATCATCCAGCAGCCCAAGCCCTTGCGGAGAGGCCAGCGGCGCCAGATAAGAAGCGATGCGCGCAAACTCTTTCATGCGGGGGAGTATAGTGGTAGAATATCAGACTGTCACCCCGCAGAACAACGCGATTGCGGGGTTAAAATTCTATCAAGGATAACCCCGCAATAAATGCGGGGTGATAACCCATATGACGCATTCCCTTCTCACGCCCCGCAAAATCCAGGCACTTTTCCTGGCGAAGGCCGAGGCGAAGCACGCGCGGTTCGTTCCCGCCTATAACCAGTTGAAAAAGCTGGTGGAAAATAAGGGAGGCGTGTGGGCGGGCGACCATATCGCGTTGCGCACCACCGATGAACGCGTGGCGGAATTATTGCGGAAAGCAGGCGCGGTGATGAACCTGAAGCGGCCTGCGGGAGAAGAGGACTATCCTTATAAGTTCCCGGATAAACTGCTGAAATCTTTTGATCTTCTTGGGGAGGATCACCGCGATCTTAAATTATTTGTGAGCGTGTGGGATGAAAGCGTCGCGGGCGATAAAGCGGCGGTGGCGGCCATTAAGGAAGATATTACCATCACCTGGAACGCTTCTCTCATCTTTTACGATAAGATAAGAAATCTGACGCAAAAAGCTGAAAAACAAGGAGGTTTGTCGCGCGAGGACGCGGCGAGCTTTGTTGGCCTCATCGTAGATAAATTACTCACCCGGAATGGCTCCCCGCTCAAAAAATCCACTTACGATACGGTAGCAAAAGTTTCCGGGGAACTGGCGAGCGCGATGGTGCTCGGCGCGGGCATCAACCATTTTACCGTGGACGTGCGCGTGAGCGGCTTCGCCAGCACCGAGGAAATGCGTTGTGCGGCGGAGGCTGCGGGAATGGAAGTGCTACCGCAGACATCCGGCGCGGCGGGTGGCTTGCAGCAGAGTGCTACCATCGGCGCGCTGGAGGAAATCACGTTGCTGGCGGAGAATGGTAGCACGGTGAAGGACAGAACGCGGCTGCGCTTCATGGAGTTTATCTGGCGGCCTGAGCTTAAAAACGCACACGGGGAAATCCAAACCCTGCCGGACGGCACGCCGGATCGTTACGCGCGCTTCGAGCAGAACAACGCCGCCAAAATCTTCGAGGCCGCGCGGGTGGAGAAGAAGGATTAACGGGGTGCGGAAGGTTTATCCCACTAACTCCTCCATGCATACCTTCAGTGCCCTGGCGATATGATAGAGCCGCATGGGAGATGGGCGGTAAGCACCTTGTTCCAGTGCCTTGAGGGATTCCACCGTTATTTTTCGATACGCCTGTGAAATCTTCCCCGCCAAAACATCTTCGCTCATTCCCAGCCGTAGCCGATGGCGGCGGATGTTGCACCCGATATACTGGTTCTCATAGTGTCTGGAAATGGGCATAATTCTCCTGTTGGCCGGATAAGAAAATCCTACCTAATCGCTGAAAGCTACCTATAATGAGCCGTCTGCTCTATTATTTATGACCAATTATAGACTATATGACCAAAAATAGTCAACATAAAATTATTTCCCCGGAACAATGCCGTGGCGCACGGGGGATTCTTGGATGGTCGCGGGCGGCACTCGCACACCATTCTTCAGTAAGCGAAAGAACCATCAAAAACTTTGAAGTGTCACGGCGATGCACGACTTCCGCGAATATGCGCCTTATACAGGAAGCACTTGAAATCGCGGGCATCGAATTTCTGGGGCAGGATGGTGTGCGGAAGATCGGAAAAATATAGAAGAGGGGGGATCGGCATCGGCACGGCAGCACTGCGCCGACGCAGACAACCCTGCCGAAAGGCCATTTCCAGCCAGTGTGAACCACTCCAAGTTGCACCGCACAATAGAATGGTGTAGTTCTGAGTTGCGTTCCATTATTTCATGTGTTACATTAACTTCCTTCGCTAGTGCGCCAGGGGAGAGGTGCTGTGCCAGATGTGATACCCACAGAATTTACGCAGATGCGCCGCGCGCTGTCGTATCCACTCTATAAAACGGCTTTGGAAAAGGCCGCGCAGGATTTCCTGTTTCACACTGTTGAAGGATCGCCCTTCCCCCTCGCGCAGTTCGAGGGCAGGCTGCTGCTGATTGTTAACACCGCAACGGAGTGTTATTTCACCCGCCAGTTGGATGAACTGCAACGGCTCTGGTGCGCGTACCAGATGAAAGGCCTGACGGTGATCGGTGTGCCGTGCGACGATTTTGGCGGGCAATCCCCCGGAACGGATGCGGAAATCTTCCGTTTCCACGCGCAACGCTATGAGGTGGATTTCCCCGTAGTGGCGCGGGAGGTTGCCCGTGGCGACGATGCCCATCCGTTTTTTCTCTGGATGCGGGAAGCACTGGGCGCGCAATCACGGCCACGCTGGAATTTTCATAAATATCTGATCTCGCCCGAAGGCAAGCCGGTGGCGTTTTTCCCCTCCTATGTAAGGCCGATGTCCCGGCGCATGATCGAGGCGATTGAGGAACACCTCCCTCGGACACGCCCCTTATAAAAACACTCCCTGCTCCAGAAAATGCGCGGTCTGCCGCTGCACTTCGCGGCTGTGGGGGAAGAAGGTGTGCGAGGCGCGCACGACGATGTGCGCTTTCATGCCGGAGAGTTTTGTGCGCTCAATCGTTACCTTGCCGTCGTTTTGTCCTTTAAGGAGCAGGGCGGAGAAGGGATCAAGGCAGAGATTGCCGGCGATGATCCCAAGATCATAATTCACTGCGCCGAACAGGTGGGCGATGGCGGCGGTATCTGTGCCGAGCTGCTGCCCCGCCGGGCCGTAGAGTTTCCGGTAGAGCCACCAGCGGTTCACGGTGTCGGCGACTTCGCTGCCATGATTGGGCGGTGCAAGCTGCACCACGCGCCCCATCATCGGCGGGCGATGTTTTGCAAGAATGGCGCGCACCAGCAGCCCGCCCATCGAATAGCCCACGAAATGCGTAGGGTGGGTTGCGGGCAGACGCGGCGCAATGTCACTCCAGATGGATTCTGTCAGTTCCTCCAGCGTGTGGCGGGTGGAAGGGTAATCGCAATTGATGATGTTATAGCCGCATCCGGCAAGGAAGGCGGCCAGTTTCCGCATATGGAAACTGGAACGGAAAATACCGTGGAGGATGACGACGGTATCACCCATCTGTTAACCCGGCCAGGTAATTATCAATCAGGGAATCGGTGAGCGACGCAATGGATTTCGCGCCGACAATATCGAGCTTGCCGGCCAGCCCCAGCGCGCAGATGCCGTGGATGCTCGCCCACAGCACCCGCGCGGCGTGGTGTGCTTTTTCCTCCCCCACCAGCGGCGTGAGCGGGGCTTCTACCGCACTGAAAATACGCGCGACTTTTTCGGCGTACCATGCGGGAAGGGGCATTTCCGGCGGAAGCCTGTGTTCAAACAGTGCGCTCCAACGGTGGTAATTTCGGCGGGCGAATGCCTCATAGCGCGCCGCCAGGTGCTTGATGGCCGCCGCCCCCTGCCGCTTTTTCCCCCGGCCTTCCGACAGGAACGCTTCCAGATCGTCAAGCGTTACGGCGTTGATATGCAGGACGATGGCATCATAGTTCCCGAATACGTGGTAGAGCGTTCCCACTGTGTAGCCGATACGCCGCGCCACTTCCCGCGCGCTGAAACCGGAAAAACCGCTTTCCGCCAGGAGTTCCTGCCCCGCCAGGATGGCGATTTCCTTCAGTTGTTCGCGGGTATGGTCGCTGCGCCTTGCCATAAATTATACACTGTAAAATTATTATTGCACACTGTGTAATTTTATGGTATTCTCCTGAGTAATGCAATACCCGTCAATTATTTTCGGTATCAATTATTTGGGCAGGGAGAGATCATGGATACGGAAACACACCGTTACGCGCTGGAGCAGATTCCCGCCGACCGGGGGCTGATCGAGCAATTATTCTCTCACGGCAGGATAAGCGGCGAAGCCAGGGAAATGGCACTGAACCTGATCCATCCGCACGATCAATGGGGTGCGTGGGCATCTCGCCTGCTGCTGATTCTGGGCACGGCACTGACGCTTTCCGGCTTCGTCTATTTCTTCGCCTTCAACTGGGCGGAGATTCCCCCGGCGGTAAAACTCTCGGCGATTGAGTGCGGCATCGTCGCCTGCCTGGGCGGCGCGACATTCTATTCCCTGAAGGGCTTGAGCGGCCAGGTGGCACTGCTTTCGGCCAGTGTGCTGGTGGGGGTGTTCATGGCCGTATTCGGGCAGATTTACCAGACCGGCGCGGATGCTTTCGAGCTTTTCATGATGTGGTCGCTGCTGACATTCGGATGGACGCTCCTTGCCAACTTCGCGGCGCAATGGCTGTTCTGGCTGGTCATCACCAATTGCTTTCTGGTGCTGTGGTGGGAGCAGGCCGCCCAGCCGGATCACGAGATGCATTTCATGATTTTCGCCTGCCTGGCACTGTTCAACGGTGCTGCCCTCGCCCTGCGGGAAATGTTCCTCGCGCGCGGGAGGGCATGGCTTGCGCCGGAATGGACGCGTGCGCTTCCCGCCGTTGCAACGCTTATCCTGATGCTGATTCCCATTGAGGCATGGATTATCGAATCCAGCCGCGCCAGCCTTTCCATCATCCTCAGTGCCGTTTTGGGCATCGCCGGGCACGTCGTCTTCTATTTCGTCTACCGCTATAAACTTCCGGATATGTGGGTACTTTCCGCCACCATTCTTTCCGCCTGCGTCATTCTGGAAACGGGCTGCTTCCGGATGCTCTCGGAAATGCTGGGGCGGTTCGATGCGGCCATGCTGCTGACGATGGGATTCCTGACGCTCGGCATTTTCACCGCCGCCATTATCTACCTGCGCGGCCTTATCAAAACGCTGGAGGCAACAGATGCATAAATCCCTGGCACATATCAATGCTGCACAGCTGCTTGGAAATCTTGAAGTTTCCGGCTTTATCGAGGATGCAGTGGATACCGAGAATTTCGTGCTTTCGCGGCAGCAGGAGAAGGAGCTTCCGCTCTATCTCCGCGCGCTGGCGGGGGTAGGGGCGTTCATCGCTTCCGGCTGTTTCATCGGGTTCCTTTCGGCGGCGGATATTATCAGCTACCGGCAGGAGAGCGGGCTGATCGCCTGGGGGCTGGTTTTCGTGGCGGCGGCGATGCTGCTTCAGCGGCTGTCCGGCAACCTGCATGATACCGTCCGGCACAGTTTCCTGATGCAATCCTCCTTCGCCGCGATGGCGGTGGGGAAATCCCTGTTTGTGTTCGGCACGGCGCAGGCAATGGATTCCGGCTGGGGGGCGACCTTCGCGCTGCTCACTATTACGGCGGCGACCTACCATGTCTACCGTATGTCTATTGACCGCTTCCTCTCCTCGCTGGGGGTACTTATCTCCGTGCTTGTCAATATCCTCCACGCCAGCTATCTGCCGGAGAACATATGGCAAATGGCCTTCAACGGCTTCTTCCTGATGCAGCTTGCCGGAACCGCGCTGTTGTTCACATCCGGCAGGATACGCAGTGATTATGTGCCGCTCGCCTATGCCTTCGCCTTCTCCCTGGCTGCCAGCGCACTGGCACTCGCCATGTCGGATAGTTTCGCGCATTGGGGGCGTTACGGGCAGGAAAAGCATCTGCTTGAACCCGTTTTCGCCGCGCTGGCACTGGCAGGCGGTTTGATCGCTCTTATCGGGTGGGCGGCAGGGGATATGCGGAAACTCCGCTCGGAGCCGTTGATGCTCGCTTCCGCCGGGGCGATGCTGCTGGGGACGATTTCCGCGCCGGGCATTCTGCTTTCCATCGGTTTCCTGACCCTGGGCTATGCGCGGCACGAGCGGCTGATGGTCTCGCTGGGCGCGGTGCTCCTGCCCGTGTTCCTGTTCTTCTATTACTATAATCTCCATGTATCGCTGATGGAGAAATCCGCCATCCTCATCGGCAGTGGCGTGGTGTTGCTGGCGGGAAGATATTACCTGAAATGCAAGGGCTGGAACAAGGAAGGAGGCACGTCATGCGTACAAAAATAATGGTTATGCTGGGAGTGCTGGCACTGGCGTTCCTCAACTATGGCATCTACCAGAAAGAACAGGTGAAGGCGGCAGGGGAAACGGTGTTGCTGGAGCTTGCGCCCGTGGATCCGCGCTCATTGATGCAGGGGGATTATATGCGCCTGCGCTATGCCATCGAGCGTTCCGTGAACAAGCCTTCCTTCGATAAAAAGCGTGGCGATATGGTCATCCGCCCCGATGCGGAGGGGATCGGGCACTTCGTTCGCATCCACGGGGATGAAACGCTGGCGCAAGGCGAAAAACTGCTGCATTTCCATAACAGCTACGGCCAGTTCCGCATCGTACCCGATTCTTTCATGTTCCAGGAAGGCCAGGCGGAATATTATCGGCGCGCAAAATACGGTGTGTTCAAGTTCGACGGGCAGGGGAACCATATTCTCGTGGGGCTGGCGGGGGAAGATCGCACCACCCTCCATCCGGCAGAGTAAGCACGATGTTCAAAAGCAGCTATGTCAATCGTTTAGGGGTTGGATTTCCCAAGCATCCGTAATAAGCAAATATTTCTGCCGTTACGCTTGCGGGTGCTGGGTGATCCATTCGCGCAAGATAGTGTTGATACGGGACTGCCAGCCTTTGCCACTGGCGCGGAAAGTGTCCAGCACTTCGGCATCCATGCGTAACGTCGCGTTCACCTTCGGGCGGTCTTTCTTTGGCCTTCCACGCACACGGGAAGCGGTGAATTCCGAAAGTGCCTGCATCTGTTCAGGTGAAAGAATATCCTTCACGTTCACGCGCTCCATGCCATCCCGCTCCTTGGTGGTGACAGGGCGGGCGGTATCGGCATCAGGTGTATACCCCACGGTAACGCCGTTACTGGCGGTGAAGTCTTTAGCTGATTTCTTTTTCATACCATTTCCTTTCTCTGGCATTAGCCTTGCGGAGCGAGATTACCCGGATATTGCGGCCTCGCAGCGTCCACACCATGACGTGCAGGCGACTCTGGATCATGCCGTAGCTTATGTAACGTGCTTCGCCATAATCCTGCCGCTTGTCCTGCTCCGTAATGGCGGTTTTCCATGCGAAGCCTTCCGAAGCATCCAGGCCGAACCCGCGGGATTTATCCGTTTTGTTCCGCCCGCTCTTGCCTGGATCAAACTCGTACCCCATATATTTATTGCTACAGCAAAAAATAGAAAAAGGCAAGGATTATTCGCTGTAGCGGGAAATGCTTCTGCTTTTGAGTTGCAGGCTGTACGTGCTATGCATAGGAACGATAGCGCGACAGAAAATCCAGTAAAATCCGGCGGAATCCGGTAAAGCTATTTCTCTTCCGCTGCTACCTGGAGCATTTTTGGAGGCAGGTAGCTGAGCAGCTACCTATTGAAAGAAACTGGTCGGGGCGACAAGATTCGAACTTGCGACCCCTTGCACCCCATGCAAGTGCGCTACCAGGCTGCGCTACGCCCCGACGTTTCTTCTCCCGCTATCAGCGGGAGAAGCAAGATACACATCCCTCCGTGATTGGCAAGCATATTGCACATTATTCGGCATTGTCCATTCACAATGGGTACGTGTCATGCCAGCGAAAGCTGGCATCCAGCCCCGGCATTCGCCGGGATAAACTCCAGCCGCGTCTGCGGCGGAATAGCTGGTTTTCAGCGGCGTAGACACGCCGCTGCTGGATTCCAGCCTTCGCTGGAATGACAAGAATTTTAGTGGACAATACCAAATATTCCGCCCCGGTGCACTTCCGGACACAGTATTTTCGCGGTAGCCTTAAGAATAAGAGGCCACCATCAGGGAGAAAACATTATGCCGGATGCAATATCGCCGCGCGGAATACGGAACAATAATCCCGGAAACATCCGCATCACCAGGGATAAATGGCAGGGGTTGGCGGAACAGCAGAACGATAAGGAATTCTTTATGTTCAGCGCGCCGGAATGGGGTATCCGCGCGATGGCGCGCATCCTCATCCGGCATCAGGATGTGGACGGGTGCACCTCCATCGCCGGGCACATAACGCGCTATGCGCCACCTTCGGAGAATAATACGGAAGCCTATATCGTGGAAGCCTGCCTCGCCACGCAGTTTGCGCGCGATCAGGTGCTGGATGTACATCACTATCCCCATTGTCGCCCGCTGGTGGAGGCCATCATCCGGCGCGAGAACGGCCAGCAGCCCTATAGCGATGCGGTGATTGACAGGGCACTGGCACTGGCCGGAGTGCTTCCGCCCGCGAAGCCGCTCTCCGCATCGCGCACACTCAGGGGTGCAAAACTGGCGGCGGGGAGCACAATCGGCACGGCACTGGCGGGCGCGCTTGAACCCATCGCAAAGGCGCAGGATAGCCTGAGTTCCCTCGCGCAGATTCTTCCGGCAGCGCGGTGGGCACTGCTCGCGCTTGTGCTGGCGGGGGTGGGGATCACCGCCTACGCCCGCATGGATGACGCAAAACGGAGGCTTACATGATGGTCGCGCTTATCGCGCGCTGGATGAGCACGAAGCTAGCACTTGCCGGTGGCTACATCCTGCTGGCACTCACCGTGGCGGTTTCGCTGCGGCAGGCAGGCAGGCGCACGGAGCAGATGGATGCATTCCGGAAAACCCTGAACGCCGTGGAGGATAAAAATGCGATTACCACTGATATTGGCCGCCTTCCTGATAGTGCTGTGCGCAAGCGCCTGCGCGTCTGGACGCGGGATTGATTACTGCGCCATCGCCGCGCCCATTTACCTCCATCAGCAGGACAGGCTGACGGAAGACACGGCGCGCCAGGTGCTGGTGCACAATGAAACGTGGAGAAGGGAGTGCGGGTGAGTGGAATGCCAGTGAGCTTCAGCTTGCCGCGAGCAGCACCTTGATTTCTTCCAGCCCGTGCAGGATTTTCTTCAGGCGGTTGATGTCCTTGCGGTTGAAATCTTGCACATTATCCGAGTTCGCGGCCTGTGGCTGCGCGAGGGCATCAAACATGATGGGCTGGCTGGTGGCTTCCTGCTTCTTTTCTTTCAGGTGTTTCTGCGCGCCCTTGATGGTGAAGCCGCGCTCATAGAGCAGGGATTTTATTTCGCGGATGAGATCAATATCCACCGGGCGGTAGTAGCGATGCCCGCCGCGACGCTTGTGCGGTTTGATTTGCGGGAATTTGCTTTCCCAGAAACGCAGCACGTGGGGGGGGAGGGCGATCTCCGCCGCCACTTCGCCGATGGTGCGGAAGGCCGAGGCCGATTTGGGGTTGTTCTGAAGCTCTTCTTGCGAGGATAACGGGGCGGCAGAGGTTTCCACTGAAAATTTCCTTATGCGGTAAGGGGCGGGATGTGTTACGAGTTAACGCGCCGTGTCAAAATATTAGAGGCGTGGAAGGTGATGACTTTTCGGGCAGAAATCGGCACTTCCTTCTTGGTTTTCGGATTGCGCCCGACGCGCTGTTTTTTCTGCCGCACCTTGAATGTGCCGAAGGAGGAGAGCTTCACCGATTCGTCTTTTTCCAGCGCGACGAGGATTTCCTCGATTACCGCATCCACGATTTCTCCGGATTCGGCATGGGAAAGCCCCAGCTCCTGATAGATGGAATTGGCAAGGTCGGCGCGTGTGATGGTTTCAGCCATGATGTTATCTCTCCTGTTCTTGCAAGTTTAATACCATGCTGCAATGCAGTCAAGAGGGTTTTAAGGTTGTTTTTGAGGTAGATAATTGTCATCCTGAGCCGTAGGCGAAGGATCCCCCGCCGCAGGAGATCCTTCACTGCGTTCAGGATGACAGGATCACCATCTCACCAGGCACGAACCCCAGGTCAGGCCTCCGCCGATGGCGGCAAGTGCTAGCAGGTCGCCCTGTTTAATGCGCCCGTCGCGCACGGCGGTATCTATCGCCAGCGGGATGGAGGCGGCGGAGGTGTTGGCGTGTTTGGCCACGGTGGATATGAGTTTTTCTTCCGGCAGCTTGAGTTTTCGCATGGTCGCTTCCAGAATACGCTGGTTGGCCTGATGGGGGATCACCCAATCCACATCCTGAGCCGAGAGGTTGCACGTTTTCAATGCGGCACGGGTGGCTTCCGCCATTTTTGCCACGGCGTGCTTGAACACTTCCTGCCCCTGCATCCGCAGCTTGCCGACCTGCTCCGACCGCGACGGGCCGCCATCGGCATAAAGCAGCTCGCGCGTGGAACCATCCGCATAGAGGTGCGCGGAGAGGATGCCGCGTTGCAGGAAACCCTCTTCCGCACACGGGAGAGGATCATTCCTTCCCTCCAGCACCACCGCGCCCGCGCCGTCGCCGAACAGGATGCAGGTGGAGCGGTCTTTCCAGTCCAGGATGCGGGAAAGCGTATCCGCGCCGATGACGAGCGCGCACTTATACTGCCCGGTTTTCAGGAAAGCATCCGCCGTGGCGAGCGCGTAAATGAAGCCGGTACAGACGGCTTGAATATCGAACGCGGCGCAGTGCCAGGGGGCAGTGGGTGGTCGGTGGTCGGTGGTCGGTGGTGGAAGTCGAGAAGGGAGCGCACTTAAAAGCCGCTGCACCTGGCACGCCGTGGAAGGAAACGTGTTATCCGGCGTGGTGGTGGC
>JAHFPR010000175.1 GCA_023269645.1 Alphaproteobacteria bacterium
GAAAACAGGAAAAACCATGTCTCTCGGCATAGCACTCACCAACGCATTAAGCAGCCTTCAGGTAAACCAGGAGGCGATGAGCGTATTGTCGAACAATATCGCCAACGCCAATTCGCAGAATTATACGCGGCGGGAAATCGTACAATCCAACCAGGTGGTGAACGGCGTTTCCGCCGGCGCGCGGATTGAGGAAGTGAAGCGCGCGGTGGACGATTTTGTGCTGAGTGCCGCCCGCCAGCAGATTTCCAACGTGGGGCAATACGACATCCAGAGCACGTTCCTGGACAGGCTTTCCACCTCGCTGGGGCAGCCCGGCGCGGGCAACGATATCGGGTCGCAGGTGGATAATCTTTTCGCGCGGCTCAGCGAGCTTTCCAACAGCACGGAGCAGGCCGCCGTGCGTAGCAATACGCTGCAATCTGCACTCTCCGTGACGAATGCCGTTTCCGGGCTTGCACAGAGCATCGAGAAAGTCCGGTTCGATGCGGATCAGGAAATCTCCAATCAGGTGACGAAAATCAATGAGGCACTGGACACGCTCGCCAACCTCAACGTCGCCATCAAGGAAACTACCGCACATGGCGGCGACAAGAACTCGCTCTTTGACAGCCGCGATACCGCACTCTCTGCCCTTTCCAAAATAATCGATGTGGCTGTGCGCTTTGATGTGGATGGGCAGGTAACCCTCTCCCTGCCCAAAAGTGAGCTGCTCAGCCCCACCTCCCACTTCAGGCTGAGTTACGCACCCGCCCTTTCGGTGGCGAATATCATCAGCGGCACACCGTTCAACCCCGTCCAGATACAATTGGTGGATGCCAGCGGCAACCTCTCCGGCAACACCATTGACATCGCCCCCGCCAGCAACGACACCACCCATCCGGCGAGTTTCCTTTCCGGTTCGCTCACGGGGCTGATTGACCTGCGGGATACCAAACTCCCGGCACTGCTGGAGCAGGTGAACGAGTTTGCAAAAACATTCGCGGATAGCTTCAACGCCGTTCAGAATAACGGCGTGGGTTTCCCGCCGCCCTCCAGTCTCACCGGCACACGCCTGCTCCCGCCTGATGAAACGCACCTGTTCAGCGGCAGTGTCCGGCTTGCAGTGCTGCGAACGGACGGCACACCCATTTCAAGCAATTTCGCAAGCGGTGGATTGCCGCCGCTGACACTGAATCTGGACACGCTGACCAGCGGCAGCGGCGCGAATCCCGGAACGGCCAGCCTGAATACCATGGCCCGCGAGATCAATGCCTATTTTGGCCCGCCGCCGGCGACGGAAGCGAACATCGGCTCCCTCACGGATCTGCGCCTTGGATCGGTATCAAGCAGCATCGCCTCCACCAAGGCCACGGGCAATATCGTGTTTTCCGGCAACCTCGGCGTGGGCGATACGCTCACCATCAACGGCACGGCCTTCACGATGGTCGCGCACGGTACACCAAGCGGAACCACCACCATCCAGCTCGGCAACGCTCTCTCGGATACACTGCAGGAAATCACTAAAGTGATGAATGCATCCGCGCTCGGCACGGTGAATCTGGCAACTTACGCCGCCGACACCAATACGCTTACCGTCACCTATGATACTGCGGGAACCGCCCCGAACGGTGCCTTCACCATTGATGCGAACCTGACTCCGGGGGGAACCACTAACACCGCCAACATCAACGGCGTGGGCGCGGCCATCAACCCGGCAGCAAGCGCGCTGGGGCTTGGCACGGGTACGGCGGGCGTGAACGCCAACGGCAACCTCACCTTCGATTTCGAGATGAGCAACATTGCGGCGGCGGATGCCACCTTCGAGGTGACCAACCTCTCCATCAACGGCGGCGGGGCCACCGGACAGACGCTTGGGCCGTTCACCGCCACCTCCGGCCTGCGCCAGCGCACCAACCTGGGCGGCGCGGCGGGCGGGCAAAGCCTGACCATCACTGTACCCGCCGGATTGCAGCAGGGCGATACGTTCACCATCACCGCCAATGTGCAGGTGACGGCGGGCGACGGCACGATTTCCACCGATACCGTGACCTTCACCGTCACCGTTCCCGATCCCGATTCCGACATCACCAACATCCGCTATCCCGCCACCGCCACGGGCTACGCGGCGAATCTTCTGACACCCGCCAGCAATTCCGGTTACCTGCTCGCCAGCGTAGTAGACGCGAACGGCAGGCCTGTGACCGGCGATGCGTCTGGTTACCTGAAACTTACGGCCTTGCGCTCCGGAACCGGCATCGCCTTCGACGAGATGGACAGCAGCGAGGACGGCCTCGCCACCAGTGCCGGATCAAACGCCACCGGCTGGGGACTCTCGCATTTTTTCGGGCTGAACGATTTTTTCACCACGGGGAATGCGCTGGATACCGCAGCCGTTAATTTTGCCGTGCGCACAGGGTATGCCACCGATCCCTCGCGCATCGCCACCGGCCAGCTTACCCTTTCCAACCAATCCTCCGATACCTCCGCTAATCCGGTATTCACATATGAAACCGGGGTCAGCAACAACAAGAGCGTAAGCCAGCTTGCGGCACTTAAGGATACGCGCCAGCTTTTCGATGCGGCAGGCGGCCTTCCCGCCGTATCGCTGACGTTCGGAGGCTACACCTCCCAGATTTTCAGTGCAGCAGCACTGCAGAATCAGAACGCCCATGCGGCACTGGATCAGCAGACCACGCTCTATAACGCCTTCGCCGACAAGCTCAAATCAAGCGGCGGGGTGAACGTGGACGAGGAGTTGGCGAACACCGTGCTGTTCCAGAATAACTTTGCAGCGTCGGCGCGGCTTATCAGCATCATCTCGGATATGTTCGATAAGATGATACAGTCATTCTGATGCCGGATGAGTGGAGCAGAAAGAAAGAGCAAGCGAGCCAGCAGGCAAGCCGTCTTTAGTGCCCCGGAGGGGCTTAGGCTCATCTTCCTGGCCAGAAGGCCAGGAAGGGAGCGAACATAAAAGGTACATCATGGTAGACCGCATCAGCACATCAACAATGTTCAGCCAGGCGAGCACGGGCATTCTGGATCTTCAGAGAGAGCTTGCAACCCTCCAGAAGCAGACATCGAGCGGCAACAAGTTCGACAATTTCGTGGATATGGGTACGGACATCAGCCGCATTCAGGATATGCAGGCTTCCATCGCCGCCACGAGCCGCTTCAGCAACAACAATGACATCGCTCTCTCCCGCCTGCACCTGATGGATAGTGCCGTCAGCCAGATACAGGACGTGGCCAGCCAGCTTTCCTCAAGCCTTGTCACCGAAAATTCGGCGAGCGGCAGCGTGTTCGATCTCGCCGGGTTCGCCAGGAACGCCCTGCAGCAGGTGGAGGGTGCGCTTAACACTTCGCAGGCCGGGCGTTCGCTGTTCGCAGGCTCGAAAACAGATCAGGGTGCAGTGGGTAATCTCACCATTTCAACCAATGTTTTCAACGACATATCCACCCCAAGCTACTATAACGGCGATTCCTTCATCGCATCCGTGCAGGCGAGCGATACCCTCTCCCTGGATTACGGGGTCACAGCAGGGGACAAGGCATTTCAGGACATCATCGGCGCGCTGCACAAGGCCATAGACCTGGATGCAAGCAATACCAGCGCAGACCGACAACTGGCAAGCGATCTGCTTCAGAGTGCCATCACCAGGCTGACCAGCGTGCGCAGCGGCATCAATAACAGCATTGTCACGCTCACGTCTGTCAACGACCAGCATAGCCAGGTGAAAGTGCAGCTGACCGATGCGCTTTCCAAACTCACCGGAACTGATGTGGTGCAGGCCAGCATCTCCGCCTCCCAGATCGAGGCCACCCTCACCGCCACCATGCAGATGTTCGCCCGCATCACCAGCCTGCGGCTGGTGGATTTTCTCAAGTAGGATGATGGATGATCGGATGGCGGATAATCAGAATTTCCTCATCCGGTCGTCCCTCATCCGGTCATCCATTATCTTTACATCCAGAAAGGAGATGCTAGAATGTATATGCAACAGGAACGTGCCGCCAGTATGGCGGCTGTATTCACCGGGTTTACCGCGAGGGTATCGGGCACAGTGAAAGGAAAATCTGGACAGGCATTCCCGGAACAGGCATCGGGCGGCAGCGAGCTGGAAATCCAGAGCCGCTTCGGCGCAGTCACCGCCAGGAAGGAAAGTGCCATTTTCTTCCCCTACGGGCTGCTGGGGCTGCCGCCCAGCCTGCACTTTGTGGTAACGGATATTCCCCGGTATAAAGAGCAGAACCTTGGGCATTTCAAGCTTCTGCAATGCCTGAACGACCATTCCGTTTCGTTCATCGTGCTGCCCATTGACATGGATAACACCATCGTCGCGCGGGAGGATATTTCGGAAGCCTGCCGGGCACTGAATGTGCGGGAGGAAAACCTCCTGACGCTGCTCATCGTTTCCGTGCAGCGTTCGCCGGACAGCCTCCGCGTGACGGTGAACGCGCGCGCACCCGTCATCGTGGATGTGGCGGACAAGGCCGCGATCCAGTATGTGTTCCCGACCAGTAAATATGAAATCTGCCACCTGCTGACCAAGTAATAGACTGCTTTCATAGTGCATTGCGGCGCGGCGGGTATTGTCCTCTAACGATAGATAATCCCTACACTTGTCATTCCAGCGGAAGCTGGAATCCAGCGCAAGCCGCGTCTGCGGCGAAATAACTACGGTCT
>JAHFPR010000176.1 GCA_023269645.1 Alphaproteobacteria bacterium
CTTTGGTGTTGCTTCCGCCCGAACCACCTATAACACGCGACGCTGCGAGGAAATCTTCCGTGGTGGCCGGGTTGCCATCATGCAGTGCTCTTTCCTGCCATTTTTCCTGCCAATCCGTCAGCAATTCCGGCAGGCGTCGCTTCAACCGCGACCAATCATAGGGATCGGCTTTTAACCCTTCCGAAACGCCGCTACTGCTTTTGATTTCCGCAATCTGGTGACGAGTAGCATCGTGCGCGGGCATCCGGGCGTCATCCCCCCACCGGTGCTCGGTGGAAGCACCGTTTTCGTGGTGAATCTCCCGCATCCGCGCGCCGCGCAACCACAATTCCTGCTGCGACCAGTCCGGATCAATGGCGATGCCGCTATCCCGCAACAGGCACAGCATCTCCACCGCCTCATCCTGATCCTCAGGAGGAAGTCTATGAATTTCCCGGTAAAGCCTGCGATTTTTTATATCCTGCGCTTCCATCTTCCACCGTTCTGGAATATGTTTGCTGCCAGTATAACACAGGGTGGTTAATACAAGGTTAAGCACTCCGTCATACCGGCGAAGGCTGGTATCCATGTTGCAACAAGCGAAGGGGTGGATAGATGGATTCAAGCTTTCGCTGGAATGACAGTAACTTATGAAAGAACTCAACGATCTCGATAATCTTATCCGCCTGCTTTCCAAGCTGCCTGGGCTGGGGAGCCGGTCGGCACGGAGGGTGGCACTGCATCTGCTGAAATCCAGGGAGGGGCTGATGCTGCCGCTGGCGCGTGCGCTGGAGCAGGTCGCGGAAACGGTGAAGCCGTGCGAAGTGTGTGGCAATCTCGATACGGTTTCGCCCTGCGCTATCTGCACGGATACGAAGCGCGACGGTTCGCTCATCTGCGTGGTGGAGGAGGTCGGCGACGTGTGGGCACTGGAGCGCGGCAGTATCTTCCGGGGGTTGTACCATGTGCTGGGCGGAACGCTCTCGGCGATGGACGGTGTGGGGCCGGACGATCTGAATATTTCCGCACTGCTGCGGAGAGTGGGGCAGGGGAGTGTGGCGGAAATCATCATCGCCACCAACGCCACGCTGGATGGCCAGACCACCGCGCATTACCTCGCGGACAGGTTGCGCCAACACCATCCCAATGATACGGGTGTGAAAATCTCCCGGCTGGCTTACGGCATCCCGGTGGGGGGAGAGCTGGATTATCTGGACGAAGGCACACTCAGCGCGGCACTGAAATCGCGCAGAATCGTCATGTCCTGAATTGCTGTCACCCCGCACTTGTTGCGGGGCAATTCTAGGGGCATCCCTCTTGCCACGTGTATGTTGCCGTATGGATCGCCCTAGAATCGCTACACGATTCAGGCGATGACGAAAGAGTTACACCGCGCCATCGGCCATCAGCCGGATGACCTGCCGGATGGCTTCCTGCTGATCCTCGCGCTGGATGCGCGCGAAATTACGCATGACTTCCATGCACATACGCTGCTTTTTGATGTTGTCGAAGCACAGCCCCTCGATGAAATCCTCAAAGAAATACATCACGGAAACCTGGAGCGCGTTGGAAATATCAATCAGACGGCTGGCCGTCACGCGGTTCGTGCCCTGCTCGTATTTCTGCAACTGCTGGTGCGTTACGCCGATTTTATCGGAAAGCTCCTGCCGCGTCACCCCCATAGATACGCGCAACTGATTGATTTTATTGCCGATTCTTTTATCAACCGCGCCCGCATCCTTGGCACTGTGTGCCTTATCCTGCTCCAGATACTGTTCATTCAACATAATAATCGCCCCTTTAGGTGATTGCTGTATATGTTGCAATGCGGGAACCATGCCAACAACCCTAAACTACTAAAAATCATGTGTAATTCTAAGTTACGGAGTTTTTTTATTCCCATCAGAATGAAATACTTGCTCCATTTTATAACACGCCAGAACGGAAAATGTGCCGTTCAGTTTCAGGTGCTTTCATTTAAGTTATTTATTTTTCAATATATTCTATTTTAAGTTTCAATCAAGGAAAAATGGGGGATGGGTAAGACGGAGTTTATTATCAGTGCTTTCCTGATTTCTGTCATTGCCAGAACAATTGATGCACTACCGAAAATCTGAATCGGTTGACAGGGGGTGGTGCTCTGCTATTACTTCCCATTATGCTGTTTCTTCTCTCGCCCTCCAAAACGCTCGCGGAAATGCCGCTCCCCCTCGCGGGTGCGCCCGCCCAACCAGTGCTGTCTGCAGAATCCCAGGTGCTGGTGCACGAATTGCGGAAGCTGGATGCGGATGCGCTCGGCAAACTCATGGGCATCAGCGAGAAGCTGGCGCAGCTCAATCACAGGCGGTATCAGGATTGTACCTGGCCGTTTACTCCGGAAAACGCGGCACAGGCAGTCCGCTTTTTTCGCGGGGATGTGTATGAAGGGCTGGATGCAGAGAGTTTTTCCCTCGCCGATATGCAGGCCGCGCAGGAGCGCATCCGCATTCTTTCCGGGCTGTATGGCGTGTTGAAACCCCTGGATCTGATGCAGCCTTATCGGCTGGAGATGGGCACGAAACTGCAGAACCCGCGCGGAAAAAATCTTTATGATTTCTGGGCGGGGCGCATCACTGAAACACTGAACGCGGAGCATCCAGATGTGGTGGTCAACCTTGCTTCTGCCGAATATTTCCAGGCAATACAGCCGGAAAGGCTGGCCGGAAAAATCCTCCACTGCACCTTCAAGGAACAGAAAGCCGGAAAGCTCCAGGTTATCGGGCTGTTTGCCAAGAAAGCGCGCGGGATGATGGCGCGGTACGGCGTTCTGAACCGGGTCAAGAATGTACAGGAGTTGCAAAACTTCACCGAAGGCGGCTACCGCTTTCGCCCGGAACTTTCCGGCAACAGTGCATATGTATTCGTCCGGTGACGGTGCGCGTGGTGCTACAAAACACTGTACAATAATAAAAATCTCACCTATCGTCCCCTCGCTTATGGGGATAAATGCCCATAATCCAGATACAACCAACCCGATAACCTATCAACCCGATAACCCTGAGAGAAACGTCATGAAAAAATCCATGCTTGTTATGAGTGCCCTCGCACTTGTGCTCGGCACTGCTGAAGTGCAGGCTAAAGAAATACAGCCCATCCCGCTTGCGCAGCAGAAAAAAGATGCCGGCGCAGCGGCTCCTTCCATTATTTCCGGCGATAAATCCGCCACGGTGGATGCGAAGGATAAAAAGGCTGAAAAATCCAAAGAAGCCAAGACTGACAAAGCTAAAGATGCCAAGAAGGAAAATCCCTTCAAGGAAGTGACGGCGGAAGACATCGTGAAGATGAAAAAGGATACGAAAAATCTTGTCATCGTTGATGCGCGCGGCGGAAAGGATTTCGACGGCGTGATGATTGAGGGTGCTGTCAACCTCCCGGCGGATAAGGCCGATGCAAAGAGCTTCGCCAAAATCGCGCCCGTCAAGGATGTGCCGATTGTGTTCTATTGCCAGAGCACCAAGTGCCCGGCGAGCGAACTGGAAGCCTATAAAGCGCATGAAAACGGCTACACGAAACTGTATCATTATGCGGGCGGCATCGAGGACTGGAAGGCAAAGAAACTTTCGGTGACGAAGCCTGAGGCTGCCGCTGCGGAATCCAAGGATCATGCGAAGGATGCTGCGAAGGATGTAAAGAAAGATGTGGCGAAGGAAGTAGAGAAGAACGCGAAGCCGGAAGCCGATAAACACGCGATTCCTGCTGCGGGAACAGCGAAAGATACGAAGAAAGATGCGGGCAAACCCGCAGCCGCTCCGAAGAAGCAGTAATTATAGTGTTTCCAAATAATATTCTTACAGAATATTATTTGGCATACGCTGCCTCCGGCGCGGAAAACCAACTCTTTCGGAGTTGGTTTTCATAGTCATACCAGATAAAAATGCAAGATTTTTATCGGGTATGGCTATAACATTGCCTTTAACCAGGCGGAATAAAGGGCAGGCCTGGGTATTTTATACTCCGGCCTGTTTCTTTTTGGTGCTGCCGGGTTCCCCGCGCGTGAGCACCTTGAAATCTTCCATCAACTGTTTCGTCACTGCACCCACGGTGAATGTATGAGTATCCACGCTGCCGACCGGGGTGATTTCCGCTGCCGTGCCGGTAACGAAAACTTCCTGCGCGTCGGCCAGTTCCTCCGGCTTGATGTGCCGCTCCACCACTTTTATCCCGCGCTTTCTTGCGAGTTCCATCACCGTCTGCCGCGTGATTCCGTTCAGGAAACAATCCGGCGTGGGTGTGTGGAGTTCGCTGCCCATGACCAGGAATAAATTAGCACCCGTGGCCTCAGCCAGATAGCCGCGATAATCCAGCATCAGCGCATCGTCGTAGCCAGCTTCCACCGCCGCGTTCTTACTGAGGGTGCAGATCATGTAAAGCCCCGCCGCCTTGCTGTGCACCGGTTCGGTCTCCGGGCTGGGACGCTTCCATTTTGCGAAGGTGAGCTTCAGGCCTTTTTCCAAGGCCTCCGCACCGAAATATGATGGCCACTCCCACGCCGCGATCGCCATGTGGATGGAGGAACGGTTAGTGAGAATTGCCATCTGCTCGCTGCCGCGCCACGCGAAGGGGCGGAGATAACCGTTGCGAATGTTGTTC
>JAHFPR010000177.1 GCA_023269645.1 Alphaproteobacteria bacterium
CGCACCGGCGAAGTGGATGGTGTGACCATCATTGATGATTACGGCCACCATCCGGCGGAAATCGCAGCTACGCTGGCGGCAGCGCGCGGCGTGGCAGGGAAGCATCAGGTGATCGCCGTGGTGCAGCCGCACCGCTACACGCGCCTGCAGAACCTGTTCACGGAATTTTCCCAGTGCTTCAAGGATGCCGACAGCGTGATCGTGGCGGAAGTGTATTCGGCGGGCGAGCAGCCCATCGAGGGCGCGAGCCGGGATGCGCTGGTGGCGGCACTCGTGCAGAACGGCGTGAAGGCGGAACCGCTGCTGGCTCCCGGCGAACTGGCGGCGATGATTAAGTGCCGTGCCAAGCCAGGTGCGCTGGTGGTGTGCCTCGGCGCGGGCAGCATCACCTACTGGGCGAATAATTTGCCGAATGAGTTGAAGGCACTAAAGTAGCCGTCATACCAGCGAAGGCTGGTATCCAGCAGCGGCGTGTCCCCCCGCAAGGGGGGAGTAAAAGAAGGTAACTATGACCTCTCTCCTCTCCCAACTCCCCCCCATACGCGGGCAATACCGCGAGAATGCCGATTTGGCGGGCACGACATGGTTCCGTGTGGGCGGTGCGGCGGAAGTGCTGTTCAAGCCTGCCGATACGGAAGACCTGGCCTTTTTCCTGAAGAACAAGCCGAAAGATATTCCTGTTACCGTGATCGGTGTGGGCAGCAACCTGCTGGTGCGCGATGGCGGTGTACCGGGCGTGGTGATACGGCTGGGCAGGGGGTTTGTGGAGATTGCTGTCACCCCGTCGAATGACGGGGTCTGGCCTCCGGATGCCGTCATGCGACGGCATGACAGTTTAATCACCGCCGGCGCAGGCGCGCTTTCCCTCAACGTGGCGAGATACGCGCAGATGCAGGGCATCGGCGGGCTGGAGTTTCTTTCCGGCATTCCGGGTACTATCGGTGGGGCACTCCGGATGAACGGCGGGGCATATGGCAGCGATACGGCGGCGGTGTTCGTGGAGGCGGAAGCGGTGGACGCAAGCGGGAATATCCATCGGCTGGATAGGGCTATGGGGTTTACGTATCGCCATTGCGCCATTCCGGAAGACTGGATTTTCACCCGCGCGGTGTTACAGGGGCACAGCACCCCGCCGGAGGAAATCGCTCACCGGATGCAGGAAATCGCCGCGAAACGCGAGGCCAGCCAGCCCATCCGCACCTGCACGGGGGGCAGCACGTTCAAGAATCCACCGGGAGAAAAAAAGGCCTGGCAGCTGATTGACGAGGCGGGCTGCCGGGGCTTGAAGCTCGGCGGCGCGCAGGTTTCCGAACTGCACTGCAATTTCCTCATCAATACGGGCGATGCAACGGCGGCGGATATTGAAAATCTCGGCGAGGAAGTGCGGCGGCGGGTGCAGGAAAACAGCGGCATTCTGCTGGAGTGGGAGATACGGCGGATTGGAATTCTGCCCTAATCCCTGCCGCGTCCCGGTTCGGAATTGATGAATCGCCCGGCAGAAGCACGCGCAGGTTTCTCTCCCCGCGTGATGGCGAGGAGCTGTTCCTTCACCGAAGCGATGGCTGCAAAAAAATCCTCCAGATTTTCCGAGCGAATCGTTCCGTGGGGAGTAACAGCCGTCTCGCTTACACTTCCCCTTAGTTTGAAGAAATGCTGTTCATCAGTAATGAACGTATTGGCTCCAACCGCGGCGTTGAGTGTTTCCGCAATAGCGTTAGCCTGTTGTCCCTGTACGTCCCTGCCGCCTTCCGGTTCCGGAAAAGTTATGGCAAGTTTGTTGAGTGTGCGGCCTTCCAAAGGTAGCGGCGATTGAACGACGAAACCTTCCGGCAGCGTGGCCTGGAGACTTTCAATGAACTGCGCTGTTTCCATAAGGATTATACTCTACAGGCTGTTTCTCTTTGGGTCAATAATATCGCTTACTTCTTCAAAAATATTTACCAAATATAAATTATTTATGCTATAGTGGAGCACGCGCCCGGAAAACAATCGCAGGATTGCAGGGCGGAGAGGGTCGCATGGGGGAGGATGTGGCTTGTAGTTCATACAAGCTCACGGAGGGACTAAATGGGAAGGCAATACGATGCGGCGGATGAACAAAGCATCCGCGTGGCCGGACTTTTATACCAGATGAACGCGCACATGGAGGGTATGGCCGAACTTCATGATGCGGTGGCGGAGGCCGTCGCCGATGGCAGCAGGCATATCCCGCGCCGGGTGGTGGTTTTCCAGCAGCCGGTGGTAGAGGCGCAAGTTGAACTCGGTGCGATGATCGCGCAGGCGGCGCAGTTGCGCGAGGCACTTGAGCACATTCAAGAAGCGCACCATGCGGAACTTATCCGGCATTATCCTTCCGCTTCGGAGGAGGAAATCCTGGCGATGAGCAACCTCGGTTGTATGCCCGTGCTGAAGGCGGTGGCAACGCTGGAGCGGGCATATGGCGATCTGGCACTTCCACCACCTGCGTCGGAGATACTGCCGGCGAGGGAAGTCAGCGGCATCACCGTCACACATACGGCGCAGGGAAAATCTCCAGGGCGGGGGTGAGTTCTTCAGGTGCTGAAAAAATTTCCGATGAAATGAAGATTGTTGCTTGACAGGGTAAGCGGCAAAGCATATAAAGCACGTCCCTCGGCGGAAAACGCATCACGCGAATCGCAGGGGGAACCGCCCACGGCGCGTAAAGCACCCAAAGCAAATGCTGTTTGACATCGTAAATCATAGCACAGAATCTTCCTGGCGCAGCGTTGCCTGCACGGCAGCGGAAATCATCCTCGGATGGTGGAAAGACGCGCCGGAAAGATTCCCATAATACAAATTTAATAGCTGAAAACTGAGTCATAATACAGCGGATGTGGTAATTCAACGCATCCGTATACTAGAGAAGTTTAGTTCTGTATGTGGCATAGTGATCTCAGTGATCGTTTTAAGCATGATAAGGGTGTTCGGTGGATGCCTTGGCAATTGCAGGCGATGAAGGACGTAGTAGGCTGCGATAAGCCGCGACGAGCCGCCAACAGGCTTCGACTCGCGGATTTCCGAATGGGGAAACCCACTTCGAGAGTCGTTTATCTGATGCCGTTAGTGTTAAAGCTAGCGGCTGATGATTAACGACTCTCATTATGAAGTATTTTGTACTGAATACATAGGTACAAAAAGCAAACTCAGGGAACTGAAATATCTCATTACCTGAAGGAAAGGACATCAACAGAGACTCCGCTAGTAGTGACGAGCGAACGCGGATCAGGCCAGTGGTAAGTGTGTAAGAAATAGAACCGTCTGGAAAGTCGGGCCATAGTGGGTGATAGCCCCGTATATGTAGAAAGCACATTTATCCTCGAGTAAGGCGGGGCACGTGAAATCCTGTCTGAACATGGGAGGGTCACCTTCCAAGCCTAAGTACTCGCAATTGACCGATAGTGAACTAGTACCGTGAGGGAAAGGTGAAAAGTACCCCGATAAGGGGAGTGAAATAGTACCTGAAACCGAACACCTACAAGCAGTCAGAGGGACTTTATGTCCTGATGGCGTACCTCTTGTATAATGGGCCAGCGACTTAGTGTATCTAGCAAGCCTAAACCGATAGGTGGAGGCGTAGCGAAAGCGAGCGTTAATAGCGCGAATGAGTTAGATGTATTAGACCCGAAACTGGAGTGATCTAGCCATGAGCAGGTTGAAGTTGAGGTAACACTTGATGGAGGACCGAACTCATTACTGTTGAAAAAGTATGGGATGACTTGTGGCTAGGGGTGAAAGACCAATCAAACCCAGACATAGCTGGTTCTCCGCGATAACTATTTAGGTAGTGCGTCCTGTAATTTACCCACGGGGGTAGAGCACTGGATCGGCTAGGGGGGCTTACCGCCTTACCAAACCGAACCAAACTCCGAATACCGTGGAGTATTATCAGGGCAGACAGACTGCGGGTGATAACGTCCGTAGTCGTGAGGGAAACAACCCAGATCGCCGATTAAGGTCCCCAAGTGGTGGTTAAGTGGTAAAGTATGTGAAAACGCCAAGACAGCTAGGAGGTTGGCTTAGAAGCAGCCATCCTTTAAAGAAAGCGTAACAGCTCACTAGTCTAGTTAAGCGTTTTTGCGACCAAGATGTAACGGGGCTCAAACCACCCACCGAAATCGCGAATTCACGCCTCTGGCGTGAGTGGTAGCGGAGCGTTCTGTAAGCCTGCGAAGGTAGCCTGTGAGGGCTGCTGGAGGTATCAGAAGTGAGAATGCTGGCATGAGTAACGATCAGACGAGCGAGAAACTCGTCCGCCGAAATCCCAAGGGTTCCTGCGCAACGCTAATCGGCGCAGGGTTAGCCGGCTCCTAAGGCGAGGCCGAAAGGCGTAGTCGATGGAAACCACGTTAATATTCGTGGGCCAGCGGGTGGTGACGCATTGTGTAAATTGTTCTTCCTTATTGGATTGGAAGGGCGGTGAAGCAGTGCCAGGAAATAGCCCCCGCGTTAATGACCGTACCCTAAACCGACACAGGTGGGATGGTAGAGTATACCAAGGTGTTTGAGAAAACGATGCTGAAGGAACTAGGCAAATTACACTCGTAACTTCGGGAAAAGAGTGGCCCCTTGTAGCGCAAGCTATAT
>JAHFPR010000027.1 GCA_023269645.1 Alphaproteobacteria bacterium
CCATAGATCCCCGGACAAGCCGGGGATTACACAAAATGGAAAAAGCAACATGATGCGCTACCTAAAACAGAGAAACCTTGCCAACGGACTGAAGGGCACTATAATATTCTACGGCGTTTGAAACCGCCTATGACACGTTCACCGCTCACGACAGAGTGGATTTTTTGTGCCCTGTCACACCGTCTTTATGACGGTGGCCGGGTGTCGTTGTAAAGACGGCATGACAACAGGGTGCAACTCTTCTTCTGTCGGGAGTGTGGTGGAATACAACACCCGCAAGGGGAATACACCCGCACGTTGTCGTACGTGGTTTCAAACTCCTGACACTCAAAAGGAGAGACCACATGATCTATAACACCCACTTGCTTCGTCACCTGCGTTTTACCATTGGCCAGAATATCCATCGTTTGCGCGCCGGGCAAAAACTTTCGCTGTACAAACTTTCGCAGTTAAGCGGTGTGCCGGAATTGCTACTCGATCATTACGAACTCGGCAAGAACGAAATCCGGCTGGATGAGTTGCTAAAGATCGCGTGTGCGCTGGAAGTTGGCGTGGTAGAGCTGGTGCGGTGAAACGCTGGACTCTCTGTTTCAGCCCGATTACACTCCCTTCATGTGCACAAGGTTTGAAAGAATGGTAGCGTTCCGCTATCTGCGGGCGCGGCGGGGCGAGGGGTTTATCGCCGTCACCGTCACGTTTTCCGTGCTTGGTATTCTGCTTGCGGTGGCATCGCTGGTGGTGGTGATGGCGGTGATGAAGGGCTTTCGGCTGGAGCTGGTAGACCGTATCCTCGGCATCAATCCGCACATTGCCCTGGTCGCGCCCCACGATACAATTCCCGATTACGACGATCTTTCCGGCAAGCTGCTCACCATCCCCGGCATCACCTATGCCATGCCTGCCATCGAGGGGCAGGTGCTCGCCACCGCGAACAAGGCCAATGCGGGGGCGCACGTTCGCGCGCTGCGGATGAATGATGTTGCCCGGCTGCCGCTGGTTGCCACGCACATCACTTCCGGCAGCATCGAAGATATGGGGGAAGATGGCGTACTCATCGGTGTGCGGATGGCGGCCACCCTGCACCTGAAGGCGGGCGACGCGATTCGCCTGCTCTCCCCGCAGACTACCGAAACCATTTTCGCCAGCATCCCGCGCATGAAGGATTACCGCGTGGCGGGCGTGTTCGAGGTGGGGATGTTCGAGTATGATTCCAGCACGATTTTCATGCCGCTTGCCGCCGCGCAGGTGTATTTCAAACTGCCCGATTCGGTGACCTCCATCGGCATGGGCGTGGCCGACCGCGACCACGTGGAGAAATACCGCGATGCAATCATGGCCGCAGCCGGCCAGCGATATTTCCTGGCGGACTGGAAGCAGGCCAACGGCGATTTCGTCCACGCGCTGGATGTGGAACGCTCCGCCATGTTCCTGATCCTCGCACTCATCATGTGCGTGGCGGGGTTCATGATTCTTTCGGGGATGTGGATGCTGGTGGTGAGCAAGCGGCGGGAGATCGCCATCCTCCGCACGATGGGGGCTTCCCGCATGGCGGTGCAGCGCATTTTCCTGATGTGCGGGATGATTATCGGCACGTCCGGAACCGCGCTGGGGCTGCTGGCCGGGGTGGGTTTCGCCACGCACATTCAGAGCATCCGGCACTGGCTTGAGACCACATTCGACACTTCGCTGTTCCCGGCGGCGGTCTATTTCCTCACCACCGTGCCCGCGCAGGTGCAGATGGAGGATGTGCTGCATATCGTGGCCCTGGCGATGGGCATCACCCTGCTCGCCACGATTTTCCCGGCGCGCAAGGCCGCCTCCATCCCCCCGGCGGAGGGGTTGCGGTATGAATGATTTTACAGTAGAAGAATAGGTATGACACTTACCATTTCATCCAAAGAACCAAAAGGCATTCCGCCCAAAGCAGATTTTGCTATCTACGTACATTTTGACAAGGACTCACCGAATCCTCAGCGCGTGTTCCAAACGGTAAGTGGTCTTATCATCGCTTTCCAGAAGCTGGACAGGATATTGTGTCAAACTATAGATTCCAGCATTGAACCTGTCATGATGCTGGAAGAAGTAGAAACGGGATCGCTGAAAGTTTGGTTGAGAAATATCTTGAGCGCAACCGACGATCAAGCGTTGGGAAGCCTTGAGTGGAAAAAACAGGTGGGTAAATACTTGGTAAAAGCGAAATACCTGGCAGTTGATTTCCTCAATACAAAAATTGAGGTCGAGAACGAAAAGGAGAATAGGGAACGCGTTGCTCTTTTCAGTAAGGAATTGGCCAGCCTTGCACGAGAAACAGATGTAAAACATCTTCCGGATTATAAGAATCCTTCGGTTTCTGATCTGGCAGGATCACTCCGTGAAATTTCTGAAGCCAAAGCTCCCTTGCTTGATAAAGATGTTCTTCAATACATCACGGAAGACGAAGCAGTGAACTTCGATTTGACTATCCAATGGACTCCTGAAACCTTTGAGGAATTCTTAACAAAAGAAGTAATTAAATACAATGCCGCCCCAATGATTCTGGCTGTTAAGAAGCCTGACTATCTTGGTAATTCTCAATGGGATTTGCGTCATGGGAGAAGCCCCATAAGGGCAAAGATAAATGATGCTGATTGGTTACAACAATTCCAGAATAGAGAAGTAGACGTAAGGCCAGGTGATTCCTTGCGATGCATGGTGGAACAGGAATATCATTATGGTTATGATAATGAGCTTATCGCGCATATTTATGCCATTATAACTGTCGTTGAAGTTCTGGAAAACAGTTACCGTCAGGGTGATCTGATAGAAGCACTCGAAAATGAATCCAAAAACAAAAAATAATGCCTCCGGGAGAACTTCCACCCGAAAAAAGAAAACCACGCCGCCCACCCGTGTGCAGCCGCCCGCGAAACGCGCTTCCGGCGGGCGGTTCCCGCTGAAAGTCGAATCCATCCGCAAGATTTTCCGGCAGGGGGATGCGGAACTCCATGTGCTGGAGGGAGCCTCGCTGGAGGTGCAGCGCGGGGAGATCGTGGCACTGGTGGGCGAGAGCGGCTGCGGCAAATCCACGCTGCTGCAGATCGCGGGGCTGCTCGATACGCCCGATGGCGGCGAGGTGCGCATCCTGGGTGAAGCCGCCACCAAACTCCCCGACCGCGAGCGCACGAAGCTCCGGCGTGAGAAGCTCGGATTTATCTACCAGTTCCACCACCTGCTGCCGGATTTTTCCGCGCTTGAAAACGTGATGCTGCCGCAGATACTCGCCGGGAAATCAAGGCGGGAAGCGCGGAATCACGGCGAAAAACTGCTCGCGAAACTCGGCCTCGGCGACAGGCTCCAGCATCGCCCCGGCCAGCTTTCCGGCGGCGAACAGCAGCGCGTGGCGATCGCCCGCGCGCTCGCCAACCAGCCCGCCATCCTGCTCGCGGACGAACCCACCGGGAACCTCGACCCCGGCACGGCGGCCTCCGTATTCGCCATGCTGGTGGAGCTTTCCGCCGAGCACGGCATGGCCACGCTGGTGGTGACGCATAACCGCGAACTCGCCAGGGCCACGGATCGCATGATAACGCTGGAGGAAGGGAAAGTTATGCCGCTGGATTCAAGTAGATGATTGATGACATTGTCTGTTGAATCATCTAAAATTATCCGGTCATCTAATGAAAGGGGAGAGAACCATGCCGACCATCGAAGAACGTCTCAAAGCTGCGAATATCGTGATTCCGGAAGCACCGCGCGCGCCCACGGTGCATTACATTCCATACACGGTTTCCGGGAACATCGTGTTTATCTCCGGGCAACTACCTTTCCAGAATGGCGAAATCATCATGACCGGCCAGCTTGGGCGCGGCGTTTCAGTGGAGGACGGGCGTGATACCGCGCGCGTCTGCGCTATCAACGTGCTCACCCACCTCAAAACCGCCTGCAACGGCGATCTCACCCGCGTGAAGAAAGTGCTGAAGCTGGAAATCCTGGTGGCCTCCACGCCGGAATTCCATGAGCCGCACGTGGTGGCGAATGGCGCATCGCTGGTGATGCTGGATATTTTCGGCAAGGAAATCGGCAGCCATGCGCGCGTGGCCTACGGGGTCGCTTCGCTGCCGCTCAACGCAGCGGTGGAAGTGGCAGCGACGTTTGAAATCTCTTAATGCGCTCCCTTCCTGGGCTACTGCCCAGGAAGATGATCCTAAGGCCTTCGGCCACTAAAGAAGGGCGGACTGCTGTCCGCCCACTGAACTCTGAACTCTGACCACTTCTAAAATGCCCCAGTTCCTTTCCGGTATCGCCTCCCTCGTCCCCCGCTTCGACGGGTTTATCCTCGACCTGTGGGGAGTGCTGCACGATGGCACACACCCTTATCCCGGTGCGATTGAAGCACTGGCGAAGCTGCGGGCGGAGGGTAAAAAAATCATCCTGCTTTCCAACGCGCCGCGCCGGGCTGCAGCGGTGGAAAAAGTGCTGCAGACCATCGGATTTTCCAGCACGCATTATGATGCGCTGGTTACATCCGGCGATACGGCGCGGGATTGGCTTCTTGCTTCCCGGCCTTACGGCCTGCGTTATTGTTATATCGGGCCGGAGAAAGATCGCCACCTGCTGGAAGGCGCGGATTACCGGGAAGTTTCGAGCGCGACAGAGGCGGATTTCGCGCTGGTCACGGGCTTCAATGAATTTGGGGATGGCATGGAAACCAAGCTGCCGCAGGTGCGGGAATCCCTCGCCGCGAAACTCCCGATGATCTGCACGAATCCCGATCGGCTGGTGGTGAAGCAGGATGGCCGCGAGATGCTCTGCGCCGGATTGCTCGCCGAATGGTACGAGGCGCACGGTGGCCATGTGGACTGGTTCGGCAAGCCTTACAGGAGAGTGTATGAGCACTGCTTTGCCTTGTTCAGGGATTGGGGATTAGGGGTTGAAGAAGGGAGCGGAGCACCGCGTAATCCTCATCATCCATCATCCATCATCCATCACCCTATCCTCGCCATCGGCGACAGCCTCCACACCGACATCGCGGGTGCGCGCGGCGCGGGTATCACCTGCGTACTGGTGGCGGGCGGCATCCTTGCCGAGCCTTTGGACGTGAAGCCGGGAGAGCTTCCCGATCCGGATTGTCTGGCGCGCCTGTGTGCCGCCGAGGGCACAGATCCGGACATCGTTATCCCGGCGTTTCGGTGGTAGCAGGCAGAAAAGAAGAAGTCGCTAAAGATATTTCTTCCGCGCGGTCACCACGGATTTCTTCACGTTCGCGGGGGCGGAACCGCCGAAGCTGGTGCGGCTTTTGACGGAATTTTCCACTGAAAGCACGGCCAGCGCATCCGCCGTGATACGCTTCTCCACCTTCTGCATATCCGCCAGTTTCAGCTCATCGAGCCGACAGTTTTTCTTCTCCGCCGCCGCGACGATTTTCCCCGTGACGTGATGCGCCTGACGGAACGGCAGCCCCAGTTCCCGCACCAGCCAGTCAGCGAGGTCGGTGGCGGTGGCATAGCCGCGCAGGGAGGCCGCGAGCATCTTTTCCGCATTCACCCGCATATCGCGCACCATGCCCGCCATCGCCGCCACGGAAAGTTGCATCGCGTCGAACGCGGCAAACACCGGCTCCTTATCCTCCTGCATATCCTTGCTGTAGGCAAGCGGCAGCCCCTTCATCACGGTAAGAAGCTGCACCAGCGCGCCGTGGGTGCGTCCGGCTTTCGCGCGCACGAGTTCGGCGGCATCCGGGTTGCGCTTCTGCGGCATGATAGAGCTGCCGGTGGTGAACGCATCCGAGAGGGTTATGAACCGGAAGCCGTCCGAGCACCACAGCACGATTTCCTCTGCGAAACGTGAAAGATGCGTGGCGAGGATGCTGAGCATCGCCAGCGACTCCAGCGCAAAATCGCGATCCGAAACAGCATCGAGCGAGTTGGCCATCGGAGCAGAAAAGCCCAGTGCTCTCGCGGTGGCTTTGCGGTCAATCGGGAAAGATGTGCCCGCCAGTGCCGCAGCACCGAGGGGCGATTCGTTCAACCGTGCGCGCGCATCGGCCAGCCGCCCGCGATCCCGCCCCAGCATCTCTACATAAGCGAGCAGATGGTGGCCGAACGTCACAGGCTGCGCGGTTTGCAGATGGGTGAAGCCGGGCAGGATGGTGGCCGCGTGTTCCCCGGTGCGTTCCAGCAACGCGGCCTGTAAATCCTGAAGTGCGGCATCCAGCGCGTCCAGCGCGTCGCGCACCCATAGCTTGAAATCCGTGGCCACCTGATCGTTGCGGGAGCGGGCGGTGTGGAGCTTGCCAGCCACGTCGCCGAGCATCTCCTTCAGCCGCGCCTCGATGTTCATATGGATGTCCTCGAACTCCGTGCGGAAGGGGAAATTTCCGGCCTCAATTTCCTGAAGGATTTTCTTTAAGCCACCGATAATCGCGGCAGATTCCTTCGGCTGCAAAATGCCTGTCGCACCCAGCATCTCCGCGTGGGCGATGGAACCGGCGATGTCCTGGCTGTAGAGCCGCTTGTCCACCGCGATGGAGGCATTGATCTTCTCCATAATCGCAGCAGGGCCTGCGGAAAAATGCCCGCCCCACATTTCATTTGCTTTTTTACCGTTCTTTGCCATGCTGATACTAGGTTTCAGGTGAGTGGTTTCAGGTTTCGGGTATCATAGAGGAAAGAACGCGAGTTAGTAAACCCGCCTCTTTATGCCATAACGGGAACGGATTGAAAAAGACATAAAAGATGCAAAGGCGAAAAATCACAGGGCGGAGAGGGGCGGTGCTGCTGGCGTTCGCCGGGATGCTGCTGGCCGCCGCCGCCCACGCGGAACCGCTGGCGATGGAGGATTTCAAAAAATACCTCGTCAAGCTGCGCGACCACGGGGTTGATCCGATGGATGCCTATATCATGAATCCCGAAGGTGAGCGCATCACGCTCCGCAAATTCCGGGGCAAGCCGGTGCTGCTGCATTTCTGGGCGACGTGGTGCGCGCCGTGCATCGCGGAACTTCCGAAACTTGCCAAACTTGGCGCAGATATGGATAAGGAAGACTTGCAGGTGGTAGCGGTTTCGGAGGATTTCGGCGGCATTGACAAGGTGAAAGAATATTACAAGCGCACACAGATTACCACGCTAACACCATATGCGGATGTGATGACGGGACTGGCCAATACGCTGGATATCACCCAACTTCCGGTTACGATTATTCTGGATAAAGACGGCAAGATTATTGGCCGCACACAAGGTGCTGTGCACTGGGACGACACGGAGATACGTAACAAAATGTGCGAGCTTATCAACTGAAGCGCGAACCGTGCCCTGCGTTACCCGTTTTGCTATTATTCTCCTTGAATTCATGCTAGAATGTCCGTAAACAGGACAGCCTGAAGGTATGCTGTCCACAGGCACTGAAGCGAAGGGGACACGCGGAGGAAGCCCAATGCAACGTATTCGCATACTTATCGTTGATAACGATCCGAAAATCGTCGATCTGCTGAAGGCGGTGTTCGACAGTTTCGGCTTTGCGAAAATCACCACGGCGAAGGACGGCCAGCTCGGCCTCGCCATGATGCGCACCCGCAAATTCGACCTGGTGCTCTCCGACTGGCAGATGCCGGGGATGGACGGGCTGGAGTTCATCCGCCGTGTGCGCACCGATCCAAATTCTCCGGATTGTTTCGTGCCCATCATCATGATTACTGGCCGCGCAGAACGCGGAGATATTGAAAAGGCGCGGGATATGGGTGTTACCGAGTTCCTGGCCAAGCCCTTCACCATTGAGGATCTGCGCCTGCGCATCATCAGCGTGTTCGATCACCCGCGCGAGTTCGTGTTTGCGGGGCGTTATACCGGACCATCCCGCCGCCGCAAGAATCTGCCGTTTGATGGGAAAGACCGACGCAGCAAGGAATAACGCAGGGAGCAAGAATTTATGGCTGAAAAGAAAATCATTACCAAAAAAGACGGGACAAAAGTTGTCGCACCCGATGACGGGCTTAAGAAGAAACTCGGCAAGACCAGCATCGAAAAAGTGCTGAGCGAGGAAAAAGTCAAGAGTGCCGAAAAAATCATCGAACGGGACGGTGATAATTTTTCCGACGATGCGATGAAAGATATAAAAATGGCGCAACGGCATTTCAACACGCTCCGCACTGCTTTCGATGCCGGGCGGAGGGATGTTCAGGCACTCCCGGAATTCACCGATCTGCTGGATGCCGTGCTCAACATGAAAAGCCAGTCCGGTATGTATGGATTTGCCTTTGCCACCGCAATCGCCCGCTCGCTCCACGGGTTTTTCATTGAGAGAAATTGGCAAACGGAACGCGGAATGCGCATCATCAACCTGCATCTCGATGCGCTCTCCCGTGTATTTTCGGGAAACATACGCGGTGACGGCGGCATTATCGGCAAGGATATAGTGGACGGGCTGGAGGAGATGGTGAAGTGAGTATGGAGTGGTTAGAGCATTTTAATTCTTCACATCGTTCCCGAACACAGGCTGCGGGGGTTCCGGCACTTCCGTCACATCTTCCGCCGCATCTCTATCGCCCCCCCCCCAGCCGCCGCCCAGCGCGCGGATAAGCGCGATGGCGGTGAGGAAACGCTGGCCGCGCGTCTGCACGGCGGCGCGGTTGGCAGCAAGCGATGTACGCTGCTCGTCAATCACCTCGAAATAGTTGACCTCGCCTTCCTCGTAACGCTTCCGCGTGAGTTCCGTGGTGCGCTCCGCCGCCGAAGCCGCGCTGTCCAGCTTCAGCGATTGCGCCGCCAACAACCGCTGATCCGAGAGGTTATCCTCCACCTCACGGAAGGCAATCAGCACCTGCTGGCGATATTGGGCGACCGCCTCCTCATATGCGGCTTTCGCCGCATCCAGTTTGCCGAAATTTCGGCCACTGTCAAACAGGTTCCAGGAAAGTGCCGAACCCGCAAGCTGCCCCAGTGCCCAGGTGCGCCCCGACCAGTTAAAAATATCCTCCAGCGCGGTGGATTCATACCCGCCCGAAGCGGTGAGGGAGAGGTTGGGGAAGAACGCCGCGCGCGCCACGCCGATCCGCGCGTTCGCCGCCGCCATCGCGGATTCCGCCGCCGCAATATCCGGCCTGCGCTCCAGCAACGCGGAGGGAATGCCCGCCCGGATTTCCTGCGGGAAGCCTTCCAGCGGCACTTCCGCGATGCTGAAATCGGAGGGCATTTGCCCCAGTAGCACGGCAAGCGCGTGTTCCAGCGTTGCGCGCTGGCGATCCAGCATTAGCAGCCCGGCTTCCGTGCTGGCAAGCTCGCTTTGCGTGCGCGAGCTGTCCTGCTCCCCTGCTGCGCCCGCTTCATAGCGTTTCTGCATGATGCGCGCGGCTTCCTGGCGGAGGCCGATGGTGTCGCGGAGCAGTTTCCGTTCGGCATCCAGCGCGCGCAGCGAAAAATAATGCTGCGCCACATCCGCCTGAAGCATGAGCAACACACTGCGGTACGTGGCATCCTCCGCCTCCGCGTTATGGAAAAAGGACTTTTCCGTATCCCGCACCCGCCCGAAAAGATCCGCCTCGTAGGAAGCGGAACCCTGCGCGGAATAAAGCGTATAGGGCTTGAGCACCGCATTGGGATTGCCCCCAAACGCCGCGAGCGATGCGCTGGAAGGTTTCGCGCGCACCGCATTACCGCTAATATCCATATTTGGCAGGAAACTTGCCGCTTTGGAGCGTACCAGCGCGCGCGCTTCCTCCACCCGCGCGGAGGCCGCTTTCAGGGAGGGATTGGCCGCTTCGGCCTGCAGTTCCAACACATCGAGCGGCGCGTCATCAAACATTTTCCACCATGCACCGCGATGGCAATTTTCAAACGGCATTGCCGTTTTCCACAAGCCGGGCGAGGCGACATCTTCCGCCGGTTGTTCCTTAAAAACAGCGGGCGGATTCATCTCCGGCACTTTAAAATCCGGCGCGAGGGAGCAGGCGGAGAGGGCAATCGTCATTGCGAGGAATGTCATCCTGAGCGCAGCGAAGGATCTCATGAGGCGGGAGATCCTTCGCCTCTGGCTCAGGATGACAATGCTAAATAATCTACTCATGCTTCCCTCCCTCCCCATGCAGCGCGGGTGGGGAAGCGGAATGCAGCTTCGCGCCGAACAGTGTGCGCAGCGTCACGTAGAATACCGGGGTCAGGAACAGCCCGAAGAAGGTGACACCGAGCATCCCCGAAAATACCGCAACCCCCATCGCATGGCGCATTTCCGCGCCCGCCCCTGTGGAAGTCACCAGCGGAACCACGCCCATCACGAACGCGAGCGAAGTCATCAGGATAGGCCGCAGCCGCAGCCTCGCCGCCTCCACCGCCGCTTCCTTCGGGGTTTTTCCTTCAAGCTCCAGCTCCCGCGCGAACTCCACGATCAGAATCGCGTTCTTGCAGGCCAGCCCCACCAGCACGATGAATCCGATCTGCGTGAAAATGTTGTTATCGCCGCCCGAAAGCGACACGCCCGTGATGGCGCACAGCAGGCACATCGGCACGATGAAAATCACCGCAAGCGGCAGGGTCAGGCTTTCATACTGCGCAGCGAGCACAAGGAACACGAGCAGCACACACAGCGGAAACACATAAACCGCCGTATTGCCCGCGAGTATCTGCTGATAGGTCAGCTCCGTCCATTCAAAACTCATGCCTTTGGGGAGTGTGTCCTGCACAATCTGCGTAATCTCCGCCTGTGCCTGCCCGGAGGAAACGCCGGGCGCGGGGCCGCCGTTAATATCTGCGGTGCGGTAGGCGTTGTAGCGCATCGCACGCTCCGGCCCGTAACTTTGATGCACGGTGAGCACGCTGCCGAGCGGAACCATCTCGCCCGTTCCGTTCCGCACTTTCAGCCTGGTAATATCCTCCGCATGGGCGCGGAACGGCGCGTCGGCCTGCGCGACCACCTGATAAGTGCGGCCAAATTTATTGAAATCATTGATATAGAGCGAGCCGAGATACACCTGCATCGTGTTGAAAATTTCCGTGACGGGCAGGCCAAGCTGGTGCGCCCTGGTACGATCAATATCCACCTGAAGCTGCGGCACGTTGATCTGGTAACCGCTGAATACGCTGTACGGGTTCAGCAGCGGGTTCTGCCGTGCTTTCCCCTGAATCGCCTGCACCGCGCTGAAAAGTGCCTCATCCCCAAGATCGCCACGATCCTCGATCTGCAGCTTGAAGCCGCCCGTCGTCCCCAGCCCCAGGATGGGCGGCGGCGGCAGCATCATCACGAACGCATCCTTGATCGCGCCGAACTGCCCGTTGAGCGCGCCCGAAATCGCCTGCGCGGAAAGCTCCGGCGCGCGCCGCTCCGCAAACGGCTTCAGCGTCACGAACACAATGCCCGCACTGGAGCTGGTGGTGAAGCCGTTGATGGAGAGGCCGGGGAACGCCACCGCGTGCTCCACGCCCGGCGTTTTCAGCGTGATGTCCGACATTTTCCGGATGACTTCCTCGGTGCGGTCGAGCGACGCGCCGTCCGGCAATTGCGCGAAGCCGATGAGGTATTGCTTATCCTGCGCAGGGAGATAGCCGACCGGAACGTGCGTGAAAAGCCGCACGGTGAGCAGGATCAGCAGCGCATACACGATGAGTGCCAGTGCCTTGCGGTTCAGCACTTTTTTCAGCCGCCCGGAATAGGCTTCCGCGCTGCTTTTGAAAAATCGGTTGAAGGGATCGAACAGCCAGCGCAGCCGCCTGTCCATCACGCGCGTGAGCCAATCCTCCTTCGCATCGTGGCCTTTGAGCAGCAGTGCCGCCATCGCCGGGCTGAAGGTGAGCGAGTTGAACGCCGAAATCACCGTGGAAATGGCGATAGTCAGTGCAAACTGGCGATAGAACTGCCCGGTCAGCCCGCTGATGAACGCGATCGGCACGAACACGGCGATCAGCGAAAGCCCGATGGCGATAATCGGGCTGCTCACTTCCCGCATCGCCTGATAGGCCGCGTCCCTCGGCGAAAGTCCTGCCTCGATGTTGCGCTCCACATTCTCCACCACCACGATCGCATCGTCCACTACAATGCCGATGGCAAGCACCAGTCCGAACAGCGAAAGCGCGTTGATCGAAAATCCGAACAGCAGCAGCAGGGCGAAGGTTCCCACGATGGAAACCGGCACGGCAAGCAGCGGAATAATCGAGGCGCGCCATGTCTGAAGGAACAATATCACCACCAGCACGACCAGTGCCACTGCTTCCAGCAGCGTATGGATGACTGCCTTGATGGAATCCTTCACGAATTCCGTGGGATCGTAGACGATGGTGTAATCCACATCTTCCGGGAAATCGCGTTTCAGTTCGCGCATCGTTTTGCGGACGTTGTCAGAAATTTCGATGGTGTTCGATCCGGGAGCCTGGAAAATGCCGAGTGCCACGGCGGGCTTGTTATCGAGCAGCGAGCGCAGGCTGTATTGCGAACTTCCAAGCTCGATGCGCGCCACGTCTTTCAGCCGCGTCACCGCGCCGTCCGGAGAGGTTTTGATGATGATGTCGCTGAATTCCTCCTCGCTCTGCAACCGCCCCTGCGCGTTCACGTTAAGCTGCAACTCCAGCCCCGGCGCGGAGGGCGAAGCACCGATCATCCCCGCCGCCACCTGCACGTTCTGCTCGCGCACGGCGTTCACCACATCTGTGGCGGAAAGGCCGCGCGCGGCCACCTTCGAGGGATCAAGCCACAGCCGCATCGCGTAATCGCTGCCGCCGAACACCTCCACCTGGCCGATGCCGGGAAGCCTTGTGATGCGATCCTTCACGTTGAGCGTCGCATAATTGCCAAGATAGAGCATATCGTAATGCCCCTTCGGCGAAAACAGATGCACCACCATCGTGAGGTTGGAGGAGCTTTTGAGCGTGGTCACACCGAACTGGCGCACAATGTCCGGCAACCTGGGGAGTGCCTGGTTCACGCGGTTCTGCACAAGCTGCTGCGCCTTATCCGGATCGGTTCCGATCTTGAAGGTGATGGTGAGGCTCATCTGCCCGTCGCTCGTACCCTGCGAGAACATATAGAGCATATCCTCCACGCCGTTCACCTGCTCCTCCAGCGGCGCGGCCACGGTTTCCGCGATGGTTTTCGGGTTCGCGCCTGGGTACATCGCGTGCACCACCACCGAGGGCGGTATCACCTCCGGATATTCGGAAATCGGCAGCTTCCCGATCGCAATCAGCCCGCCGAGGAACACCAGCAGCGAGAGCACAGCAGCGAAAATCGGACGATCAATGAAAAAGCGCGAGATGTTCATATGAGGCTGGGGATTAGGAGTTAGGGTTTAGTAACGGCCTCATGGTCATCATTTTTTGTAGTCCCTGAAGGGAAAGAATCCTTCCTGTTCTCCGTATTCTTTTCTAATCCCTGCCCCCCAATCCCTAATCCCT
>JAHFPR010000178.1 GCA_023269645.1 Alphaproteobacteria bacterium
ATAGCCAGCTTCAACTTTATCTGGATGGCCCGCGCGATAAGCTGTTCACCTTCTTTGCACTAAAAAAATGTCATCCTGAACGAAGTGAAGGATCTCATGCAGCGGGAGATCCTTCGGCCTTCGGCCTCAGGATGACAGCCCCCTTCCTTCAGCAAGACCCATCGCTGCGCTATATGTATGGCCGCACACTCGAAGACATCATTGAAGCCTCCGAACGCGCCACGCGGGAAACCGTGGTGAAAAACGGCAGGCCCGTGCGAAGCATCACGCTGGACAGGCTGGATGAAAAAACGCTCGGCGCGCTGGCCGCGCATTTCATGCTGGAAACGGTGATCGCCGCCCGGATGCTGAACGTCAATCCGTTCGACCAGCCCGCCGTGGAAGAGGGTAAGGCACTTACACGGAAATATCTGCAGGAACGGTAATCATATGACCATCCGCATCCTGCCACAAGTCACCGTCAACCGCATCGCCGCAGGGGAGGTCATCGAACGCCCTGCTTCCGCCGTGAAAGAGCTGGTGGAAAACGCCATTGATGCGGGCGGAACCTCCATTGAGGTAAACATCGAAAGCGGCGGGCGCAATTTCATCGCCATCACTGATAACGGCAGCGGCATGGCGAAGGATGATCTGGTGCTCTGCGTGGAGCGTCACGCCACCTCAAAACTTCCGGACGACGACCTGTTCGCCATCCGCCATTTTGGTTTTCGCGGGGAAGCCCTGCCCTCCATCGGTGCTGTCGGCAGGCTCTCCCTCACCAGCCGCGCGAAGGGAGCCGCCGATGCCTGGAGAATCCGCGTGGACGGCGGCGAAAAGCACGAACCCGAACCTGCTTCCATCGCGCAGGGAACGCACGTGGAACTCCGCGATCTGTTTTTCGCCACGCCTGCCCGTCTGAAATTCCTGAAGGCTGAACGCACCGAGCAGAACCACGTACTCGACACCATCCACCGCCTGGCAATGGCGCATCCGGAAGTGGCCTTCACCGTGACAGCGGAGGGGAAACAGGTGTTGAAACTGGCACAAGAAAATATAGTCAGTAGTCAGCGATCTGTAGTCGGTGGAAACACTACCGACCACCTTTTAAACCGCCTTACCGCCATCATCGGCAGGGATTTTACGGAGAACGCATTACAGGTGCGCGCCGGGCGGGAGGGTTCGCGCATTGAGGGTTATGCCTCCGTGCCTACCTACCACCGCAACTCCGCCGCCGAGCAATATCTGTTCGTGAACAACCGCCCGGTGCGGGATAAATTCATTCTCGGCGCGATACGCGGGGCATATCAGGATTTCCTGGAGCGCAATCGGCATCCTGTGGTGGTGCTGTTCATCACCGTGCCGCCGACAGAGGTGGATGTGAATGTCCACCCCGCGAAATCGGAGGTGCGCTTCCGGGATGCAAACCTTGTCCGCTCCCTGATTGTAAGCGGGCTGAAAAATACGCTGGCCTCAGCGGGTCATCGCGCTTCCACCACGGTGGCGGAATCCACACTGGCCGCCTTCCAGCCAGGCAATTTCCAACCCCGTTCAGCACCCTATTCTTCCGGTCGCCATTCCGGTTATGCCTATATCCCCCAGCAATACCAGAACGCGCTGGCGGAGCCAGTTGTGCCGTTTCTTTCCCTCCATCCCGGCGCGGCGCACCCTGCGGAAACGGGGTATCCGCCCGCAGAAGAAACGACTATGGATTTTCCCCTCGGAGCCGCGCGCGCGCAGTTGCACGGCACGTATATCATCGCACAGACGCGGGATGGAATGGTGATGGTGGATCAGCACGCGGCGCATGAGCGGCTGGTCTATGAGAATATGAAGCGCGCGCTGGAACGTGGAAGCGCGGCGGCAACCCAGCCGCTCCTGATTCCGGAAATAGTGCAGCTTCCGGCGGATGCGGTGGAGTTGCTCATGAACCGCCGGGAGGATTTGCGGAAATACGGCCTGGTGTTTGAGGAATCCGGCGATAACACGGTGGTGGTGCGCGAAATCCCGGCACTGCTGGGTGACACGGATATTCAGGGGCTAATCCAGGATCTGGCGGATGACCTGCGCGAATCCGGCGAGAGCCTTTCACTTCAGGAAGCCCTGGAGCACGTCGCGGGGACGATGGCCTGCCACGGCTCCGTGCGCGCCGGGCGCAAGCTGAACGTGCATGAGATGAACGCGCTCCTCCGCCAGATGGAAGCAACCCCCCATTCCGGCCAGTGCAATCATGGCCGCCCCACATATGTGGAACTGAAACTGGCAGATATTGAAAAACTTTTCGGGCGGCGATAGGGTATATTCTGTCCTATACCAGCAAGATATTGACCAGTTAAACCAGTTAATATATACTGAAGGCATTGAGGGAGTCACATCATGTTTCTGGAATATACCGTCACTGATGCCAAGGCGAAGTTTTCGGAAGTCATCAGCCATGTGGTAAAAGGTGATCGCGTCATCGTTACAAAAAACGGTATCCCTGTCGCAGAAATCATTGAATACGAACAAAAGAAAGATGCCTCGAAGCGCCTGGGTTTTGCCAAAGGCGAAGTGCATATTCCAGACGATTTCAATTCACCCGGCGGCTGGGGAGAAGAAACGGCGCGCGCCCTGGGTATTATCGAATGAAATACCTGCTTGATACGTGTATCGTGCTGCGCGCTTCTGAAGGAAAAATTTCCGGTCGTCTAGGGAGCCTTATTGCCGCCCCGGAAAATACCCTGCTGGTCTCCATGAGTTCTGTGTGGGAAATCGTTATTAAACAGTCCGCCGGAAAACTTGATGTTCCTGACAATTTTATCGACCGGCTTGAACCGAACGGCTACACGCTGCTGCCGCTCCGGATGGAGCATATGCGCACCTGTCAACAGCTTCCGATGCTCCATAAAGACCCGTTCGACCGCATGATTATCGCGCAGGCATTGTCGGAAAAATACAGGTGCATTACCAGCGACAGGATATTTCAGCAATACCTGCCGCCGGAACAGGTGATACTGGAAGCCTTGTGATGCAGCCTCCTCCCATCTTCGACCGCCGCCTGGTGCGCCTGCATCGGGAGCGCGCGGCATGGCTGCTCCCCGGCAATGATTTCCTGATTTGCGAAGCGGCCTCCCGCATTGCCGAGAAGTTCGACGGTGAAATCAACGGAAAATTTCCGTTGGTGCTTGATCTGGGGGCACGGCACGGCCAGCTTTCGGAAATGCTGCAGGGGAAAGCGGGGATTGGGGAGATTATACGGAGCGATTTATCGGAGCGGATGCTTGACTGTCATCCTGACCCCCGGCTTGACCGGGGGGAAGGATCTCCCGCCGCCGGAGATCCTTCAGCCTGCGGCCTCAGGATGACAATCACTGCCGACGAAGAACGCCTCCCCTTCGCCGCCGCAAGTTTCGATCTTATCACAAGCTGCCTGAACCTGCACTGGGTGAACGATATTCCGGGATGCCTGCGCGACTTGCACACCATACTGAAACCAGGCGGGTTGCTGATTGCCTCCATGTTCGGCGGGGAGAGCCTGAAGGAACTTCGGCAGGCTATTCTGGCGGCGGAGATGCGCGCAAGCGGCGGTGCAAGTCCCCGCATTTCGCCGTTTACGCTGGTGAAAGATGCAGGCCGCCTGCTGCACCATGCAGGCTTCGCGCTGCCCGTGGCCGATAGCGACACCATCACCGTGCTCTATCCCGATGCGCGCGCCCTGATGCACGATCTCCGTGCGATGGGGGAAACGAACGCACTGCTTCAACGCAACAAATCCTTCCCCCGACGCACAACAATGCAGGCCATCACCGAGCATTACCAGGCAATGTTCGGCAACGCAGAAGGCCACATCCCCGCTACCTTTGAGATTATCACGCTGACGGGGTGGAAGAACTGAGTGGGATGTATGCTATTTCCCACATTGATTATTTCCCACTTCTATGCTATACTACCAGAAAACAGGAGCTAATCATGGACATACACACTATCAGGCCGGATGCCAAGGGGCGCATCGCGCTCGGAAAACTGGCGGAGGGAATCAGCAGTTTCAAAATCACGCAGGATAAAAATGGCCGCCTTATTCTGGAACCTTACGCAGAAATCCCCGCGCGCGAGAAATGGCTGTTTGAAAATAAAGTGGCGCAGGCAAGCGTGAGGCGCGGCCTCGAAGAATCCGCAAGGGGCGAGGTACATTATCTCGGAAGTTTTGTGGAATATGCTGACGATGAAATTGAATAATGCACTTCAAGATTTTTTTCAGCACACAAGCAAAAACGGATAGGGATAAAATTGCCACCGATCCGGCATTGCAAAAACGCTGGAAATCTGTTCGGAAAGCCCTGGGTTACCTTGAGCAGAATCCACGCCATCCCAGCCTTAATACCCATAAATACAGTGTGCTGAAAGGCACGAACGACGAAGAAGTTTTCGAGGCTTATGCGGAAAATAATACGCCCGCCGCCTACCGCATTTTCTGGCATTATGGGCCGAAGAAAAATCAGATTACGATAATCGCGATTCCGCCACACCCGTAGTATTTACGGAAAGCACCAGCTTGCCCGCATGGCCGAACGCGCACATCCGCTTATGCGC
>JAHFPR010000179.1 GCA_023269645.1 Alphaproteobacteria bacterium
ATTTTCAATCCCCAGGCGGAGGATTATGTTTTCACCTATCACGGCGAAATGATCGTGAAATTCCGGCGCTCCTTTCAAACTGCCTGTAAAAACGCGGGCATCAAGGATTTCCGCTTCCACGATCTTCGACATACGGCAGCAAGCTGGATGGTGCAGGCGGGTGTGCCGATTGATCTGGTGCAGGAAATACTCGGCCACACACAGATCGGCACCACCAAGAAATACGCGCACCGGCACCAGCAGGAACGCATGGCCGCGATGCGTAACCTCACCCTCACGTCACAATCACGACACAACGAAAGCAAGGTAGCATAGTTATGAAGCTGAAAAATAAGAATAAAGAACGCTCTAAAAATCGGTCTGTTAATCCCTGGGTCGTAGGTTCGAGTCCTACTCGCGGAGCCAATCTTTTCAAGCACTTAGCTTAGTTTTACCCCCCAAACTTCCCCATCATGGTGCACTGGTGGTGCAGTAGAAGGCAATAACCTGCCGCAATTATTGCCGTGATGCGGGCACGTTGCCTATGCTATAAATGAACTGCTTGGCTCAAATGGGGAGGTGGCTGTATGGGAAGCACAGCCGGTGTTGAAATACTTTTCGCCTATATAACACTGGCGCTGTACCTGCCCGCGTTATTGATTGCCCTGTGCGAAGCCCTCTTTTACATTTGCAGGCTTGTTTTTTATATCAACAGGCGCTTCCCGAAAGAGACCAAGAAGGTATTGCTCTATTCCCCACTTATGGCGCTGGTGCATTGCGTTGGCGTTGTATTGCCCGCAGCATTGGCCTCTTATCTGATAGGCTATAAGGCAACTCATCCCGTGGCCGTTACCTATGCGGGTATGGTGTTGCTGTTGATCGTCAAGGTCATCTATTTTGAGTGCTACTATGATAAAGGCGAAGAAAAACGGTGGTGGTATGAATCCCTGAAACAGGCCGTCATTTTATCCATAGCGATATACCCCTTTTTCATTTCCATGATCGGGGCTGCAATCCACCATTTTCTGAAGTAACTGCACCTTTAATGCACCATTGTACGGATTTATTAAAAAATTACTTATATAAATCATAATAATATAAGTTATTTGCAAGGGAGTATGAATCTCCTGTTGCCATTTTTAGCGTGTTGTTGTAGTGTTTCCTCACTCATTATAGAAAGGGGTACGCTATGGCATACATACAGGAACGCACAGACGATAAAGGCAATACGCGTTACCGGGTGCAGGTGCGGCTGAAGGGCTATCCGCTGCAAACCGCAACCTTTGATCGTAAGACGGACGCGAAGAAATGGGCGCAAGCCACAGAAACGGCCATGCGGGAAAAGCGGTATTTCAAAACGGCAGAATCCTGCAAGCATATGCTGGCTGATCTGGTGGATCGCTACATCCGCGATGTACTCCCTACCAAGCCCAAGAGCGAGGAAAAGCAAAAAGCGCAGCTTGAATGGTGGAAGGCAGAAATCGGCAGTTATACACTGGCGGATGTTACCCCCGCCCTGATAAGCGAAAAGCGGGATCAGCTATTGCAGGGTACTACGCGCCGCAATACCCAGCGCAGCCCGTCCACCGTGGTGCGCTATCTTGCCGTGCTTTCCCATGCCTTCACTGTGGCCGTGCAGGAATGGGGCTGGATAGATGACTCCCCCCTGCGGAAGGTACGCAAGCCCAAAGAAGCCCGTGGCCGGGTGCGCTTCCTGAACGATAAAGAACGCGCCGCCCTGCTGGAAGCCTGCAAGGAGTCCGAAAGCAAGCTGCTGTATCCTATCGTGGTGCTGGCGCTCTCCACGGGTATGCGCCGCACGGAAATCTGCACCCTTACATGGCAGGATATACACCTGCAAGACGGCTACCTTGTGTTGCAGGAAACCAAGAACGGCGAGCGCCGCCGTGTCCATCTCACCGGCCATGCGTTGGAAGAAATCAAGAAGCTGAAAAAGGTGCAGCGCATAGATACGCCGTATGTGTTCCCGCATCCGCACCTGAAAAAGCAGCCTATGGATATACGCACCCCGTGGGAAAAGGCGCTCGCGGCAGCAGGCATTGAGGATTTCCGCTTCCATGATCTCCGGCATTGCTGCGCTTCCTACCTCGCCATGAATGGCGCTTCCCTCTCGGAAATCGCGGAAGTGCTGGGGCATAAGACGCTGGCGATGGTTAAGCGTTACGCGCACCTGTCCGAAGCGCACACCAGCAAGGTGGTGGAATCCATGAATAAGAGGATTTTCGGGTAGGATGTATGCGCGTAAAACCGCTTGGGTATGATGCGTTAAGTGAAGGCTTTAATCGGCTTGGGCGGTTTTACTTCAAAGAGGCTTGGACAGGAGTGGAAATTCTTGCTCCCAGCAGAAAGAGTGTTCTTTTCCTTGGGTTGCAGTCTTGTAGTCTACCATCACACTCCAGCGTATCCGATCCTTTTGAGCGGCGATACTCCAAGGAAGAGTGGGCGCAGTTGTGTGAATCCTACATGACAACCCAAAATATAACTCAGGGCATGATGGCATCCCAACGGGCTTTTTTATCTTCATCCAGGATGGTTGTGCAATCTGGCGATCCGACAAAACCCTATGGGGAAGATGCGGCGTTGGCACAACAGGATTATCCAGCTTTTTTACGACAGTATGTTGATAATTTGCTACGCCATTATGCTACAGAAAAAGCACTGGTAAGATTGGTATACAGCAAGATATTACCCGCATTTATTCTTGATGAAAAAACTGGGCACATTGCCGCCCTGCCTCAAAATTTCTGGATGCAGGAACCTCCACAGTATTATATGCTTACCAGTGTCGGTGAGTCTGGGATTCTTGTAGGCAGTATGTACATAAAATACCAGGGAGCAATTTTGCTTCCCTCCCAGGAAGTCACGGAGTTTTTGCAAAAGCAGGAAAAACTGGCAAAAGATGCCGCCAGAGTGCCTTACACCACTTCCGCGTTGACCATGATGCAGCAAGCGATAGCGGAACACGCCATTTTTGAGGATAACCAGCCAACGCATGAAGCCGTTATTGCGTGGTTCGTATCCAAAGGTGCAGCCCATGCTGATGCCATGCACATGGCGCGGTTTATCCTGTTATCGTCCGCTCCTGTGGTGGTGGATGATCTCGAACGTCGCGTCAGCATCCGGCGCAAGGAAGAAATAAGAAGGGCGGCCATAGCCCTGATCGCCGATTATGTGAAACAGCATGGGAAAGCCCCTAAAAAGAAGGCATTGGTAAATCTGATCTCACGGCAAAAGGAGTGGGGCATTTCCAGTGACACTATCGAACGCGAGTTTGTGATGGATGAGTGTATCGGAGAAGCCAAGAAACTGCTCACAAAAGAATCCGCATAGCCTTCCCTTCGTTTTCCCTCAATTCTCCCCTTTGTAACCTACTGATAAAACAGCGTTCTCTTCCGGCAATAACTTTCAGGCCTTTTGAGGTAGTTGTTTCGCCTCATTCTCCCCTCCGTAACATGAGTGTTATCGGGCGATATTGCCCCACAACCTGCATTACGGAGCAAAAACATGACTGATGTTATCAAGTTAATTCCCGTTACCGAATGGAACCAGACGCACTCATGGCCGCCCACTGGTGGCTTGCGCCACCTGATTTTCCATGCCGCCACCAACGGCTTCGATCATTGCATCCGGCGCGTGGGGCGGCGGGTGTTGATTGATGAACGTGCTTTCTTTGAATGGGTGGAAAAGCAGAACACCCCCGGCAACGCCGGAACCCCTCCCGCACCTGCAAGCAAATAATCCTACCTTGCAGGGTACAGCGCCATGAAGAAGAAGCGCACCTATAACGTACGGCTGGTGAAGCGTCATCGTAGCTATACGTTGTACGCTATCGCCGCGCTGTATGATCTCCATATCAATGCCGTGCGCCGTTGGGGGCTGCCCTGCATTGACGGAGAAAAGCCCCAGCGCGTCCACGGTAGTGATCTGATCGCCTTCTTGGACGCACGACAACGCGCCCGTAAGAATCCCTGCAAAAAGGTCACGGAAATTTATTGCTTTCCCTGCCGGAAACAACAATCCATTTGGGAGAACGCGGTTGATCTCATTATTCTCAACCCAAAGCAGCTAAATATCACCGGCCTGTGCAATGAATGCGGTACGTCCATGTTCAAGATGGGTTCTATCCAAAAACTGGAAGAATATCAAAAAATCTTCCATGTCCAGACGGTACAGGGGGAGCATTTAATACAGCGCAGCGATAACCCCGTTATGTGTGACTTAAAGGAAGGAGGCTGAACCATGAAAAAATACACCCCTAAAAACGAGCGTATCAAGGAGGAGTATTACCGCTATCTGGCAGAGGTGGATGGCAAGAGCGCCAGCACCATAGACGGCGTGTGTAAGTCCATCGTGCGGCTTGAAGAATATAACCGTTACAAGGATTTTGCCACCTTCCGCAAAGAACAGGCGGAGGGCTTCAAAAAGCATCTGCTGGTGGCGAAGCAGGAGCGCACGGGGGAGCCATTAAGTAGACATACCATGCTGGCCACTATCAAGCACCTGCAAGCCTTCTT
>JAHFPR010000180.1 GCA_023269645.1 Alphaproteobacteria bacterium
TTGCTTTGCTCAGAATGACAGGATTTTTTGCCGCAGACGCGGCTCCGCTGAATTCCCGCCTACACGGAAATGACGACAAGGTGGAAAGGCCTATATTCTCGGTTTCATAACCATTTCTTAACCTTGGTGTGCTACACTGCGATTCCGGTGCATGAACCCTGAAGGAATCGCCGTGGTAGATCTGTGGGCATTGAGAAAAGAACTCGGATTGAACCTCGCCCCGCACCTGGGAGCGGTATTGGCTGTGGATATGGGTGCGGAAGAAGCGCGCGATATAACCCATGCGCTTGAATTTACCGAACGAACCCTGGCGGTTCAGACATTCACGCAAACGGCGGGGCTGGAGGTTTCGGGGAAGGGGGTATCCACATCGGGGGATTATTCCCGCGAGGTGGCATCGCAGGAAGTATTGCTCGATCACTATCTGGAAATGAGCCGCGAGGATATTGAACAGCATTTTCGCAGGATCGGGCTGAATATTCGCAGCTATGTTACGGAGAATCAGGCAACGGAAACCCTCACCATCAGGAGAGAAGACATGACACATTTGAACGACGTGAGAAAGGAACTTGGACTGGAGCTTGCTGCGCGCCTGAGGACGGAATTGGCAACAGGCATGGACGATCAGGATATATTCCAATGCATTGGTTCCCTCGAACACGCCGAAAAAGCACTGGCACTTCAGGCCTTCGCGGTGGCGAATGGCCTGGAAATGGGCAAAATGCAGGCAACTTCCACCGAGATGGAATATGCCAAGCAGTTGGAAGCGCAAGAAGTATTACTGAAGCAAGAGCTGGGAATGGATAGCGGCGCGCTGAATAAACATTTCCGGGCGGCGCAGAGAAATATTGAAACCTATGTTTCCAGGAACCGGCGGATGCAGCGATAGGGTTGACGCGCGCGCCTTCTTGCCATACACCAAGGTTCCAGCTGTCAGGAGAAAAACATGACCCCCTTTACCACACTCACCGCCGTTGCTGCGCCGATGCCGATTATCAATGTTGATACGGATATGATCATCCCCAAGCAGCATCTTAAAACCATCAAGCGCACCGGGCTGGGCAAGTTCCTGTTCGATGAAATGCGCTATGACGATAACGGCAAGGAGAAGCCGGATTTCGTGCTCAACAAATCGGCATGGCGCAAGGCGCAGATCCTCGTCGCGGGCGATAATTTCGGCTGCGGCTCCAGTCGGGAACACGCGCCGTGGGCACTGCTGGATTTTGGGATTCGCTGCGTGATCGCGCCCAGCTTCGCCGATATTTTCTATAACAACTGCTTCAAGAACGGCATCCTGCCCATCGCGCTGCCGCAGGAAGAAGTGGAAAAGCTGATGGACGATGCGCAGCGCGGCGCAAACGCCGTGATCACGATTGATCTGCAGAATCAGGAAATCAAGGGGCCGGACGGAGGAACGATAAAATTCGAGATTGATGCGTTCCGCAAGCATTGCCTGCTGAACGGGCTGGACGACATCAGCCTGACCTTCGAGAAAGCGGCAAATATTGATAGTTTCGAGGGCACGGATAAGAAGCAAAGGCCGTGGCTTTATGGGTAATTTGTCATTCCAGCGAAGGCTGGAATCCAGACCTCAAGCCGCGTCTGCGGCGTAAAGAATTTTGCGTCCAGGAATTTTCAGGCCTTCAGCGGCGTAGACACGCCGCGCTGGATTCCAGCCTCCGCTGGAATGACAATGACCGCTACCCCTTCTTCGGCATCCTCGCAAACACCCGGTCTGTCCAGCCCGGCGGCAGGACGGTGGCGAACGAGATCGCGGCGACCATCGGCCACGGGAACGCGATGCGCGCCTTGTTTTTCTGCAATCCCTGGCGGATGATTTGCGCGGCTTTTTCCGGTTGCATCAGGAACGGCATCCGGAATTTATTGACGGCGGTCATCGGCGTTGCAATGAAGCCTGGGCAGATGACGCTTACCCCGATGCGGAACGGCGCGAGGTCGGCGCGCAACCCTTCTCCCCACACTTTCACGGCGGCCTTGCTGCCGGAATAGGCGGGCGCGCCCGGCAATCCCCGGAAACCCGCGATGGAGGACATGATGGCAATCTGTCCGCGTCCCTGCGCTTTCAGGCGCGGAATCATCGGAAGCACGGTGTTGAGCACACCGTCCACGTTGGTGGTGAAGATGCGGCGCGTTTGCTCGGCGTTTTCCATGCCATCCCGCGAGCCTGCCGAAATCCCCGCATTTGCAATCACCAGATCCACTTTATGCGATACATCGAAATCATTGATGCGCGCGGCCATTTTGATGGCATCCGTCACGTCAATCGCGGCGGCGCGCACGAACGCGCCTTTCTCTGTGCAGAGCTGCGCCACCTCACTCAAACTCTCCTCGTTCCTGCCGAAAAGCAGCAGCGTGATGCCAGGAGCAGCATATTCCAGTGCCAGCGTTCTGCCGATACCGCTGCTTGCCCCGGTGATGAGGATGGTTTGTGGCGATGGAAACGGAACGTGCTTCATGTTTTTGCTGGCATGGGGTGAAAGGAAAGTTTAATATACACTGCGCGAACGCGCGAAGAAAAAATACAATGTATTTGGAGGCAGGAATGTACGCGATAACCTTCGATATGGATACGGATACGCTGAGCAAGCTCTATCATGCGGTCAGCTATAATAACGCATATGCGGATATCGGCAAGGTGCTTTCCGGCTTCGGGTTTGCGCGTCAGCAGGGGAGCGTTTATTTCGGCAATGATAAGGTGGACGCTGTGGCGTGTATCATTGCAGTGCAGAGCCTGACGAAGGAATATAGCTGGTTTGCCCCTGCCGTGCGGGATATTCGGATGCTGCGTATTGAAGACCTGAACGATCTGAAACCTGCCATTGATCAGGCACTTGCCCTCTCCAAAGGCAACAGGCTGTAATATTTATGTTCGCCGTCGCGCCGAAAATCTATCGCAGGGGCTTTATGTTTGTGCTTTCCTCGCCTTCGGGGGCGGGGAAAACCACGCTCTCGCGCAGGCTGCTGGAACTGGATAAAAACCTGATGATGTCCGTTTCCGCCACCACGCGCGCCATGCGTCCGAACGAAAAAGAGGGCGTGGATTATTATTTCGTCACCAAGGGCAAATTCCGCGATATGGTCGCGCGGAAGGATTTTCTGGAGCACGCGGAGGTGTTCGGGAATATGTACGGCACTCCGGCGGATCCTGTGGATTCCGCGCTGGATGCCGGGCGCGACGTGCTGTTTGATATTGACTGGCAGGGCACGAAGCAGCTCCGCGAAACGCGCCCGCGCGATCTGGTGAGCATTTTCATCCTGCCACCCTCGATGAAAGAGCTGGAAGCGCGGCTGCGCAAGCGCGCGGAGGATAGCGACGAAGTGATCGGGGTGCGTATGGCGCAGGCCAGCGATGAAATAAGCCACTGGAATACTTACGATTATGTGGTAATAAATTTTGATATTGAGGAAAGTCTGCACCGTGTTCAGTGCATTCTGGAAGCCGAGCGTGTGCGCCGCACCCGCCAGCACGGGCTTACGGATTTCGTTGAGAACAAACTGCTTAAAGGTGTTTAGGAGGTCGTCATCGCCTGAATTGCCGTAGGCAATTCCAGGGCGATCCATAGTGCAACAGAAATGGATTCCCCTAGAATTTTTCCTTCGGAAAAATTCAGGGAATGACGGAAATACTTAAAATACTCTAAGGACAGTATGATACCTGATCACATTGCTGAAAAATTCCGTACCTCTATCCTGCTTTTTGTGATGGCGGTTTCCCTGCCGCTCGCCCTTTTTTCCGGGCAGGTGCTGATGGTGATGCTGGTACTGCTGTGGCTGCCGGTGTTCCGCCTCTATCCGCAGAGAATCACGTCGGGGCACGGAGTGCTGGTGCTGGCGATACTCTGGGGGCTGCTGGAATCTTTCCGCGCGCCGCAGAAAATGGAGGCACTGGAATTATGGGGGCGGCTGGTGCTGATTGCATTTTTCGGGCTGGCCTGCGTGGATGCGTTCAAGGGGATTGGCGAGAGGAAAAAGGACAGGCTCGCGCGGGTGCTGCTGTGCAGCCTGCTGGTGGCGTTGCTGCTGTGCATGGAGGAACGCCTGACGGCTGGCGCGCTGATGGAGATTTTCCGCACCGCCTTTGCAAAAGGAAGCAGGAAGCCGCTCGACCTTGATATGCTGAACCGCGGGGCGTGCTTTATCGCGCTTATGTTCTGGCCGGTGCTGCTGGCGGTGGTGCGCCTGTGGCCGGAGCGTGTACGGCTGCCGTTTGTCCTGTGGGGAGTTACGCTGGCGGTGCTGATGCTGCTCGAAAGCCTCTCGGCGAAAATCGGATTCCTGGCGGGGAGCGCGGCGTTCTGCTGGCTGAAATTCATGCCGGAAAAATGCCGGCCTGCGCTGATTGCGATGGTCGCCGGATTGATCGCGGTGACTCCGCTGCTGATGGGATTATTTAATCCGGATGCGGTGGTGCGCGATATGCCGAAACTTCCCATGAGTTCCGTCCATCGGCTTTATATCTGGAACTTTTCATACACTA
>JAHFPR010000028.1 GCA_023269645.1 Alphaproteobacteria bacterium
GACAATGCAGCAGATGGCGACGGATTGCATAAGGGTTGCCAGCACGTTATTGCGCTTCACTAAGCCACCATAGAACAGCGCAAGGCCGGGAACCGTCATCATCAGCACCAGCAGTGACGACGTAAGCATCCACGACGTATCGCCGGAATCCAGCTTTGGAGCAGGCGCGGGATCATCCGCAAAGGCGGAGCCTGCCGCCAGCAGAAGCACCGCCGGCATACAGCGTAAAATGTTCCTGAAAATGTTTCTCATAGTTGCAACCCCCTTGTGTTTAGAATAAAAATAACTACACTCTGCGTGTAGGTGGTGCGGTGTTATATTGCACTGCACCGTAAAAGAGTATTGCGTGCCAGAAGCGGAAAATCAACCATTAAATCAGCCTGCAAGTCCCATATTTAAAATTTAAGGATCGCATTATGCCAAGAACAATCAAGCGCCTCATGGAATTCATCGAGCACGATGTGGCGAAGTTCGCGCGTACTAACGAGAATATTGCCGGGCAGACGAATCTGCTGGCACTGAATGCCACGATTGAGGCCGCCCGTTCCGGGGAATACGGCAAGGGATTTGCCGTGGTCGCCAAGGAGGTGAAATCCCTTGCTACGCAGGCGAAGGAAAACTCCGAAAAGTTCCGGGAAGTGGTGCAGGGCAGGATCGCGCACGGCATCCAACTTACGGATAAGATGGTGCGTGACATAGAAGCCACACGGCTGACAGATATTGCGCAGACCCTCGTGCAGATTATCGTGCGCAACCTCTATGAACGCACTGCGGATGTGCGCTGGTGGGCGACAGACGAAGCGTTCTATGCCTGCCTGGAAAACCCCTCGCCGGAAATGTTCGAGCACGCCACCGCGCGGCTGGGAGTCATCAACCGCTTCTATTACGTTTATCTGAATCTGGTGCTTACGAATAAGGAAGGCAAGGTTGTGGCCATTTCCCGCCCCGATCTTTTTCCGAATATCATCGGCTCCTCGGTGGTTAATGAGAAATGGTTTTCGGAAGCCATCCGCACCCGCCGGGGTGATGAATATATTGTGGACGACATTTCGGATTCTCCCCTCCATAACGGCAAGCCCGCAGCAATTTATTCTGCTGCGGTGAGAAGCAAGGGTGCACTGGATGGCGAAGTGCTCGGCGCACTCGGTGTTTATTTCGATTGGGGGCCGCAATCTTCTGCCATCGTTTCCAAGGAGCCGACGCTGACGGAGGAGGAATGGCATCGCTCACGCGTGTTGCTGCTGGATAACAAATTCCGGATTATTGCCTCCTCCGACAATAAAGGGATTTATACCACTTTTTCCGTGAACACGAACGGGCAGCAGAAAGGCGCGTATTATGATAATGACGGCAACATCATCGCCTTCGCAAAAACCATCGGGTATGAAGAATATAACGGGCTGGGGTGGCACGGCTGCATCGTGCAGCGCACACTCTCTGCACAGGAAGTGGATGCGCTGATCCAGCAATCCAGCAAGCAATCTAAAATGAGCCAGGCAAAGGGCAGAGCCAAAGTAACTGCATCCTGATTTTGGCGGGATCACAGGGGATACATCTTCTGGGTGCAACGGTGTGCGAACACCACCCGCCAGCCGTGTATCCTTGAATCTCCGAATAATACATTTTTATCCCTGCAAATAATCATGGCAACCTCACAAAAAGGGTGTTATGGGGTAGGCGTTCCCTGTGCGGATCACGGGGCTTTTTCAAAAATATTTATTTGGAGATACTACAATGAAAACTACGCTGAAAACCCTGCTTATCGCTTCCGCTCTGGCTCTGCCGCTTTCCGTCATCACGCCTGCGGATGCCAGTGCGAAGCACACGAAAGGTGCTCATGCCGCCGCTCCCATCGCTTCGGCTGTAAAAAGCCTGAAGAGTGCCGAGGAAAAGCTGCAGGCCGCCGCTGCTGCCGCTCAGGATCCCGCGAAGAAGGATGCGCTGCAGAAAGCCGCTGCGGAAGTCAGCAACACGCTGCAGGAACTGGCCAGCGTAAAGGATGAAGGCAAGCCGCACGCTGTGAAGAAAGTCAGCGCGAACCACCCGGCTGGCAAAAAGGCGCATAGCCTCGGTGATGTCGCTCCTGCCGCCGGCATTCCTGCGGATGATGAAGCTCCCATTTCTGCGAAAGAAGCTGAGTAATTCTGGTTAGCAACTCGCTCTTGTTATGAGGGCAAACGCAGCCGCTCCCCGCAAGGTGGGCGGCTGTTGTGTTTTTGGGGATTATCCCTCCAGATGCCGCTGTGGCAGGAAGCGCGTGAGGATGCCGCCGCAACTCCCCACCAGCACCGAAACACCGTAAATCGCGCCAGCCGCCAGCACGATTGCCGACCCGGCAGGGATGTGTGCGTGGAAGGAAAGAAGCAACCCGGAATAAGAAGAAACCAGTGCCAGCAGAATGCTCACGCCGATCATTTTATCCATATCCTCTGCCCAGAAGCGCGCGGCGATGGCAGGCAGCAGCATCAGGCCGAGTGCCATCAGTGTTCCGAGTGCCTGGAACGAAGCCACCAGCATCAGCACCACCAGCGTAAGGAAAATCTGGTGAACCCACGCGCCCTTGCCGCGCACAGAGCGCAGGAATCCGGGATCGAAGCACTCTACCACCAAGCTGCGGTAAATTGCCGCGAGTGCCATCAAGCTGATGCTGGCGAACGCCACCACCATCACCAGCGAATCCCCACGCATCTGCGTCACGTCACCGAACAGCAGGTGCACCAGCTCCTCCGCATCGGCTTTCATGGATATAATCGCAATGCCGAGCGCAATGGAAATAAGGTATATGCCCGTGATACTTGCGTCTTCGCGGATGGGGGTGACGCGGGCAATCGCCCCCGCGATAGTGGCGACAAGCAGCCCTGCCGCCATTCCACCGAGCGTCATCGGCCACAGTGCCGTACCGGAAATCAGGAATGCTACCGCCACCCCCGGCAAAATGGCGTGTGAAATCGCGTCGCCCATCAGTGCCATGCGCCGCAGCATAAGGAACACGCCGAGCGGAGTTCCCGCCGCCGAAATTGCCATGCACGCCGCCAGTGCCCGGCGCATATGTCCGAAATCCGCGAAGGGCTGGAGGAGGGTGGTGTATAAGGTCATAGCGCGCATTCCTCCGCTTCGGCTTCCCAGGCTTCCGGAAAATGCCGCGCTTTTTTGAGGTTGGCGGCGGCCAGCACCTTGCGCGAATCTCCCCACGCTACGCATTCCCGCGCGAGCAGAAGGCACTCCGGAAAATGCTGTTTTATCTGCTCCAGATCATGCAGCACACAAATAACCGTTCGTTTTTCCTTGTGCCAGCGATGGATAATCTCCAGCAGATGCGCCGTGGTTTCCGCATCAATGGCTGCAAACGGCTCATCCAGCAGAATCAGCGGAGCATCCTGCACCAGCAGCCGCGCGAACAGGGCGCGCTGAAACTGCCCGGCGGAAAGGCTGCCGAGCCTGCGCCCCGCGAAACCTTTGAGCTTCACCTCCGCCAGTGCTCTCATGGCTTTCTCTTTATGTGCATCATCAATGGCGCGCCATGCGCCCGTTTTATTCCAGAGGCCTGTTGCAACCATAGGTAACACCAAAAAGGGGAAATCATGCTCTATCTCCATCGCCTGCGGCAGATAGGCGATGGCAGACGGCAGGGCATTTTCAATAGTGATATGTCCGGAATCCGGGCGCATGGTTCCCGCGATGGCGCGGAGCAGGGTGCTTTTCCCCGCACCGTTTGGTCCCGTAATTGCAGTAAGCGATCCGGGTTCAAAGATACCGCTGACATGGTGCACCGTCGGATGGCGGCGGTAACTCAACGTAAGGTTCTCCAGCCGGACGGATGCCTGCTTCATGCGTCCGCCAATGCCCAGCAGCATACCGCCCAGAGCAGCGCGATCACGAACAACGCTAATCCCATGCGTCGCGGTGCGCTCCAGAAAAACATCGTGGCCATCCTTTTTATTAATGATTCCTAGAGATGATAGTGCGTTATCATTATTTCTGTATAGTCTTATTGATATTGTGATGTCAATAGGTTAATCTCATAGGGTACTATCCCCATTTTGTCATCGCCTGAATCGCGGAGCAATTCTAGGGCACTCATCTCTCAAGAGATATTCGTGGTAAAATGGATTCCCTTAGAATTTTCCTGCGGCACATTCAGGGAATGACGGCTATATAAAGGAACAATAACGATGCAGAAACGCGCCACACGGCAAAAACAGGTTATTTCCGAAGTGCTCACCACGGCAGAGTGCCCATTGACAGTGCATGAAGTGCTGGAGCGGGGGCAGAAGTACCTGCAGACGCTCGGAATCGCCACCGTTTACCGCGAAATTAACCGACTGTCTGCGGAAAAAGCCTTGCGCGTGGTGAATATCCCCGGCGATCCCCCGCGTTATGAGGTTGCGCATCACCACCATCACCACTTCAAATGCACCATATGTGGTGCTGTGTATGAACTGGAAGGTTGCCTGAAAGAGATAAATCGCCTTGTTCCCAAGGGATTCCAGCACCAGCATCATGATATTACAATATATGGAGTTTGCCGCGATTGTTCGCGTTAAATTACATCGGATTCTCCGGCAACGATACCGTCGAAGGACTCGGCGGCAACGACAGCCTCAACGGCAACACCCAGAACGACCTGCTCATGGGTGGGGATGGGAATGACAGCATCACCGGGCTTGACGGCAACGACACCCTCCTCGGCGGCGCGGGGAATGATACGATGAGCGGCGGCGTGGGCGATGATACCTACCTCATCAACCGAGACGACGGCAATGATACCATCACCGATACAAGCGGCAATAATGTCATCCAGTTTGGCGCGGGCATCACGCGCGACGATGTGTGGGCGTTCAAAAACCTGGCATTGCACGTGCGGAATTCAAACGGAACAGACAGCACCACAGGACTCACCGGAAACTTCACCGAATTCCACTTCGCAGACGGCTCCGTCCTGAATTACCACGAACTGGCGAATGAAAATATGCCCTTCCGGGTTGCGGCATTGTGTGGCAATATGAGAATATAAAACTCATGGAAGGAGGAAAAACATGGTGAACCTTATTGATCTTCTGCCGGAACCCCCGCCCAGCAGGTTGCTGGGGAATTACGCGCCAACAACCCTTTCGGCAACCCGCCATGAACGGATACGCGCGTGGGGTGGCGACCCGATGGATCCGCCCCCGAACACCCTCGTCATCATCCGAGTGTAGGAGTGACGGAACGAGTGCCTAATATTTTAGTAAAGTTTAATATATACTTAATAATAATCGTTGACACTTCTAGTTGGGGCGTGGTAGAGTAGCGGAAATTTAAGAGGAGGTAGTATCGAAATGCCAAAAACTTTTTCTTTGCTGGTTGTTGCAACACTGCTAGCACTTCCTTCATGTGCTCAAAATACTGTTGCAGTAAAAGCAAGCCCACAACCTGCAGCCAAAAAAACTATGGCGGCAGACGGCTATAAAATAGAATTTTATAATGGCACTGCAAAAGAAAATAAGAGAGTATTGGACGATCTCTATGCTGGCGATCTAAACGACCCCGATTACCACCTTTCCCATGCGTTGCTCAGTCAGTTTGACCTTAACGATGATGGTACTCCAGAAGTTCTGTCTCTTGTTAATAGAGGTTTTGCGTGTGGAGCAAGACCGTGTACTTTTATGGTTTTGCAATCTGATGCTGGCGGACATGATCACATTCTTTTTACAATAGAAACCTCAGGCATTGTAAAGATTTCTTCCACACCAACCAATGGGTATAAAGACATCCTTTTTCAAGAAGGAAAAAAAGAATCCACTTGGAAATGGAATGGCACGACGTACTCTTTTGTCAAATCGAAGTAGGGAGGTTATATTATGAGCGGCACATATCTTGATCTGATCATACAATTGGCTAATGCAGAAAGCTCCTCTAATTATGGTATAGAAAATTCTCATGGTTATCTTGGAAGATACCAATTTGGAGAGAAAGCACTTGATGATGCGGGATATTATAATACAGAAAATGATCCTACAGATGGTGATATAACCGACCAAGATTGGCTTGGTACATGGATTGGCAAGAATAGTGTATGGAATAAGGAGGATTTTCTTGCAAACCCCATAGCCCAAGATGATGCCCTCCAAGTATTTTATACCAAAGTCTGGGGTTATATCAAAAGTGCAGGATTAGATATTTACGCTGGCCAAACTATCAATGGCATAAAAATAACCGAGTCAGGATTGTTAGCAGGTTATCATCTAAAAGGATTGGGTAATTCTGTCCATCCAGGTCTCAGAGATTATCTCATCAGCGGTGGGAATACTGACCCTGCGGATGCAAACGGAACACCTATTTCGAGTTATATCAGCCAATTTTCTGGCTACGACACCCCGTTTACCGCCAATCATGACCGCAATGATTTGTTGATGGGCGGAAGTGGGCATGATGAATTCGATGGGGGCAGGGGCAACGATGTTCTTGTTGGGGCTGGGGGCGATGATTTTCTTAAGGGCGGTGAGGGCACGGATATTTTTAGCTTCAATAGTTTTAATGTTAATTTTGTTGATGGAAACGATACCATCTCGGATAATGACGGTTTAATTTTCGATGGTGGTTCTGAACTGGGTGGTACGGCGGAACGCCAGGGAGACAGCGGAGATTATAAACTGGACATTGGCGGCTATACCTACCATTTCAGCAAAGCGGGGGCTGCGGATGATGCGGGTGATCTCGTGATCACACGGGAAGATTCCAATGGTGCGGTAAATCGCATTACGGTTCAGGATTTTCATAACCATAGTTTTGGAATTAACCTTAAAGATAATGGTAATGAAGATGGGCAGCAAACGCCTCCCCCTGATCTTCCGGATGCGGTGAAGCGGTTATTTAGCAACGCGGCATTGCTCATCCCGCACCGGATTGATCCTCTGGTGCTGGATTTGAACCAGAACGGGGTGCAGCTTGTCAATGTGGCGGCATCGCACGCGTTTTTCGATTTCGACGGCGACGGCATTGCCACGAAAACAGGCTGGCTAAGCCCGCAGGATGGCTTCCTCGGTGGTCATGGCAACGACACGCTTTCTGGCGGTTCTGGGAATGATACTTACCATTTCTCTGCCACAGGTGACGGATCGGATACGATTACCGATAGCGATGGTTCCGGAAAAATCGAGATGTCCGCTGCGGATGGTACAACGATAGAATTTACTCTGGATGGGGTTGCCACAAAAGAGTCCAGCGGCTTTTATCGTCTCGATAATGGCCATGCTACGCTCTCTTATAACCCCACCGACCACACGCTGCAAATCCTGGCATGGAGCGGCAAAACCGACCAGAGCACCATTACCCTCCAGAATTTCCACAGCGGGGATTTGGGGATAACGCTTGCGGATGGGGGGAATCCGCCACCTCCGCAGCAAACGGGAGGCATCAACGGCGGCTCACCCGACCCCATCGCGCCGCCCTCGCCTCACACGCATATGGAACTGCGCACCGAAACCCACGAAGCCCACGACAACGAGTTCCGCGCCCAGCCCGACGGCAGCGCAGATGCCAGCTATATCTTCGGCGCAGCAAACGATAATTCACCCTTCCGGGGTTCGGGGTTTTGTGGCAGTATAAAGACAGGATAGAACTGCACCGTGGGGATGCCTGATATTTTAATAAAACTTAACACATAGTTAATAATAATCGTTGACACTTGAGGTTGGGAAGTGGTAGGATAGGAAAATTCGAGAGGGGTGGGTATGAAGAAAAAATGGAAGTGGGTGGTGGGTGGAACTGTAAGTGCTTTGGTAATATATGCGATAGTCTATATTACTTTTGGCATAAAAGTTTACGATTAATTATTTCAGGAGGGAATGATTATGGCTTCTTTCAATGATCTATTAGACAAACACTGGTTGGATGCAAACCATAATATAACGCTAACATTAACTTATACAATTGACCCTTCTGCTTATAGCATAATTCAATACCCTCAAAGTTTTGCCAGTGACATTGTGCAAGCTGATCCCATATTGGCACGGAATGCATTAAATACCTGGGCAAATGTTGCCAATATTAAATTTACTCCTGTTTCGGATTCCCCAGACATTGGCATATTTAGTGCTATATTAAATCTCGGTAGTAAAGGTAAAACTATAGCATATCCTACTCTTATCCCTCCGTTTGATAGTATTTTTTTAGCTGGAACTTTTATAAACAAAGATACCACAAATCCCGGCACTTTCGGTAGTCAGCAAGAGGTATTTGACACCTACATTCACGAGCTCGGTCACGCGTTGGGACTGGATCATCCCTTGCATGGAGAGGGCGATGCTCCCGGCTACAACAAATCCATGACAGTCATGTCCTATGCGCCCGCGCGAGTTACCACGGATGCTGGCGGTGCAACCACCAACATCGCCCAAGGCGTTATCACGCCGATGATCCTCGATATTGCTGCTGTTCAATCCATGTATGGAGTGAATACTACGCACAATGCCGGGAACACCGTGTATGAAATCTCCACCAGCGACGTGGTAGCGCAGGATACGGTGGGGAACACTGTAACTACAGAAGTTTATCAGAACCTTGCGCCCACTTCCTCCGGTGTTGCAATGACCCTCTGGGATGCAAGCGCGAACGGTGCGGCGACCGATGAGTTCAAAGTGGCGGATGGGGTAAATACCGATGTACACATTGATCTTCGTGCGGGTTTCCTTAATTCAAACGATGTGGATGGAGAAGTCGGTGGTTACGTTAGTGCGGGTGTCAGCGCACCGCAACAGTTTTATACGCAAGTTGGCAACACGTATGTTTTTCTCCCATATGTGAATACTGGCCGTGGGGTGATTGAGAATGCGACGGGCGGGGGAGGGAATGATCATATCTATGGGAACGATGTCGGCAACGTGCTTGAGGGTGGCGGGGGAAATGATACCATCTCTGGTAACGGCGGGAACGATACACTGGAGGGCGGTGCAGGCAACGACACCTACGAGTTTGCCGCATCCGGCGATGGCAACGACACCATCAGCGATAGCGATGATTCTGGCAACATTGTCATCGGTGGGGCGGTATTTTCCGGCACGGCGACGAAGGACGGGGAGGGTTTTTATCATCTGGACACCGACAACGCGACATTGGCCTATAACCCCACCGACCACACGCTGCAAATCCTGGCATGGAGCGGCAAAACCGACCAGAGCACCATTACCCTCCAGAATTTCCACAGCGGGGATTTGGATTTAATTAAAAATAAGTTAAATACAAAGATTGATTTTTGTAGGGCAGCATGATAAAATAGAACTTGTCAAAGGATTTTTGGGGTGGGGAACGAGGTATGAAAAAGAGATTACAGCAAATGATGGCTGCACGAGGAGGTAGAACAGCCATTTTTATGGTGGCATATTTTATTCTTCTTAATATACGACTGAATCTTTTTATACCCGAAGGAAGTCTTTGGTATCTAGCTTGCGGCTTCTTCCTATTCTTTGTAAACCTATTAATTTACTTCCTCCTTGATATAGTTCTATTTAAGTATCCATTTGTAAATAAGCATTGTTGGTTGTTTTTAGTAATAATTTTATTTATTTATTTTTGTGCATGGTCTTATGAGGAAGTATTCTTAGCTCACTTAATGAACACTTGAGGAGGTTTTTATGTCAAAAATTTTAATAGAATCTCATTCTGTTCCTTTTGATTTAGGTGGGTTCTCTCATATATATCTTATTTTTCAGGATGACGCTGGCCAGGAAAGTGTGATCCGCGGTGGTCCTAGTCACGCCCTAATCTTGCCGCCTGCCATAATAGATTTTGGGCACATAGAGGTACAATATGGTATCCCGCTTTCCGAGTCTAAAGATGCAAGAAACCTTACCTTGACCGATAATCCCAATTTTTTCTTTGGCACACGCGAAATTGATTTTGGGGGAAGAAATGCAGCAGACGTTTGGAGTATTATGCTGCAACAAGCTGCAAACATTGACAATCAGCAAATTGAATATATACCTGCAAATCCTGTAGGACAAAATAGCAATTCAGTAGTGGCCTCTGTTCTTGCCTCTGTGGGTGTTAGTGTTCTTGATTTTATACCATTAAATACAGGCAGTGTTAATCTGCCAGGCGTAACAAATTTTCTTAATGATATACACAATCCTGATTTTGCTGTTCATTTACAGGGGACTCTTAATAATGATAATATTGTAGGAGGTTACGGTAACGACACACTGATTGGTCTTGGTGGTGACGACACACTCAATGGTGGTCATGGCAACGACACGCTTTCTGGCGGTTCTGGGAATGATACGTACCATTTCTCTGCCACAGGTGACGGATCGGATACGATTACCGATAGCGATGGTTCCGGCAAAATCGAGATGTCCGCTGCGGATGGCACAACAATAGAATTCACTCTGGATGGGGTTGCCACAAAAGATTCCAGCGGCTTCTATCATCTCGATAATGGCCATGCTACGCTCTCTTATAATCCAACGGATAACACTCTCGGTGTTCTGGCATGGAGCGGCAAAACCGACCAGAGCACCATTACCCTCCAGAATTTCCACAGCGGGGATTTGGGGATAACGCTTGCGGATGGCGGGAATGTGCCATCACCTCCGCAAACGGGAGGCATCAACGGCGGCTCACCCGACCCCATCCCGCCGCCCAATCCCCACGCGCATATGGAACTGCGCACCGAAACCCATGAAGCCCACGACAACGAGTTCCGCGCCCAGCCCGACGGCAGCGCAGATGCCAGCTATATCTTCGGCATCGCCAACAGTTATGCGGGCATCCAGTATGGCAGCACTGTCGAACGCCACCTGCCGGGGTTTGATAATCAGGAAGGCGCGCGCAGTCTGCTGGGGGCGGTGCTGGACTGGAGCACTAGGTTCAACGCGCAAGGCAGCGTGAAAGATACGCATATCGCAGCACCTGGGACTACGGGTAGGTTTTTGCCGCCGGATCAGGCGGCAGTTGCGGTCACGGATTTTATCAGCCTCAATCAGCGCACACTTGATTGGGGCGGATCGGTGTTCGTGAATGGTCAGCAGGTAGGCTACGGACATCTCAGCCAGGTAGAAAAGTCCGAGCAGTCCGATTCCGCCAGCAACGAGTCGTTCCGTGATATTTCCGTAAGCGGGGGAGATACACGACATATCGGCATTGCTGTGCCCTTGGATTATAGCATACCTTCCCAATCCGGCAGTGCACCCAGCGACCTCATCATCGGCCTCAGTGCAAGTGGGGCGGTACTGGGTGGTGCTCACCCTTTCAACAACTGGGCAATCCTTCCCGACGGGACAGAATTTGCAACTGCAACCGGTACATATATGCACATTAATCCCGATGATTTCAAGCTCATCGCCTCATGGACGCAGACTGTCACCGTTACTTACTACTACGAAGTTCCCGTTATGGACGGCACGGCGGGTGGCGACATCATGACAGGCACGGATCACGAGGAGGGCTTGTATGCTGGCCTTGGGGATGATGTTGTAAACGGGGGCGGGGGTGCGGATAATATCGCGGGGAACGAAGGCAACGATACGCTGGATGGCGGTGATGGGGATGACACAATTTACGGCGGGCAGGGCGACGACAGTATCACAGGCAATTCCGGCACGGGCGACGATGTATTATTCGGCGATGACGGCAACGATACACTGGTGGCCGATCATGGGAACGATACGCTTACGGGTGGTGCAGGTGCGGATGTGTTTGTATTCCTGCATGAGGCGGGGTTGCATGAAGTCATCACGGATTTTAGCCCTGCCGAAGGAGATAAAATTAACCTATTAGATAGTAGTTTTAATGGAATAAAATTCGCCGATCTCCATTTGACACAAAATGGGGCGGATGCGGTAGTTGACTTTAATGATGGGCAGACTATAACTTTACTAAATATAAATGTTTCTTTATTGGGAGATGAGAACTTTATGACCAGCAACACCAGCGACCTTTTTCCATTATTCAATGCTCAGGGTAATCTGCCCTCCCTCCAGGATGCGATAACTGCTGATCCTGCGCTGGGGGATGTAATTAACGGATTTCTAGCCCTTCAGCCCCAGGATTTTACCTCGGATATCAACACCTCCATCGCCGCCATTATTTACGAGTGGGCGGGAGTGCAGAATTTGGCGGATGATGCCGCGAAACAGGCGGCGGTGGAAGGTCTGATCGGCGCGCCGTGGGCGGGCTTTTTCAATGAAGTTTCCGTGCGGCTGCTGGTGGAAGGACCGATGCACACCCTGTTCCCTGATGCATTCTATACCCCTGCTACCGATACATTCAGCATCGGCGGGGATTTAAGCCATATCGTGAATGCGGCGCAGGCACTGGATTTTTCGGGGCAGGCATCGGCGGCATTCTGGCTGGAATTTGCGCAGATTATCGGAGCGCACACGGGAGATATTGCGGCCACGCCGGAGGCTGTTCATGCAGCGGTTGATCCGCTGGTGCTTGCCAAATTCGGCCTTGCAGGTTCTCAGGTGAACAACATTGATCTCAACAGCGGCAGTTCCATCGTTTTTGGTGATGCTGCGGATGATACCATCACCGGCACGGATAACAGCGATGTGCTCATGGGCGGCGCGGGCAACGATAGTGTGGATAGTGGTGACGGCAACGATGTGTTGCAGGGCGGCCTCGGCAACGACAGCCTGAATGGCGGCATCGGGCACGACACGTATATTTTCAACGCCGGGGATGGGCAGGATACGATCAGCGATACGAGCGGGGATAATGTGGTGGCGTTCGGGGCGGGGATTGCGCCGGGGGATATGGTTTTTTCGGAAGCACCGCTTGGCGGGCAGCAAGGCTCCCCCGCGCTGATAGCGACGTTGCACAGCGGCGGCGCACCCACGGGCGATGCGCTCAGCTTCACTTTCGGCACTTCGGCCACGTTCCACTTCGCCGACGGCAGCACCTATAATCCGTGGACGGACGGGGTGCACATCCTCGGCACGGGCGGCGCGGATAACCTCATCGGATTCTCCGGCAACGATACCGTCGAAGGACTCGGCGGCAACGACAGCCTCAACGGCAACACCCAGAACGACCTGCTCATGGGTGGGGATGGGAATGACAGCATCACCGGGCTTGAC
>JAHFPR010000181.1 GCA_023269645.1 Alphaproteobacteria bacterium
GCGCGCCTATTTATGTACTCGTGGATGTGGTGGATCAGGCTTACATCCAGCACACGCTTCCGCCGGTCAGTTCCCTGAACGTAGGCAAGCTGGTGAGCCGCAAGCTCTCCAAGGATTTCGACGAGATGGATTTGAAAGCCGCCATCTCGATGGGCAGGGAAAAAACCGGCAAGAAAGAGTGGAACTACCTGTTCGTTTCCGTGCGCAATATCCCCCCGTTTTCGGATTGGGTGGATGCCATCAGCAACCTTCCCAACCGCTTTGTGGGGATTTACCTCCTCCCCCTTGAAAGCACCAATTACCTGAAGTCACTGCAGGAAATCAACGCGGTGGAAAAAGGCGCGAAGCCCTCCGGGTGGCAGATACTGGTGAGCCATAACCGCATCGGCGGTTTCCGGCAGGTGGTGTTCCGGCACAATAAAATCATCTTCACGCGCATCGCGCAGCCCATCGGTGCACAAACTCCGGATGTTGTGGCCGGCAATATCGAGCAGGAAACCCTCAACACCATTGAATACATCCGCCGGCTGGGGTTCGAGGATAGCGAGGGGCTGGATATTTTCATTATCGCCTCGGTGGATGTGAAGAACGTGCTGGAGCTTAACGTGCTTGCCGCTTCCCGCCCTGTGGTGCTCACGCCGTTCGATGTAGCGAACAAGCTCGGACTGGAGGGCGTGGCGGAGGAAAAAGACCGTTTCGGCGATGTGGTCGCGGCGGCGCAATTCATCACCTCGAAGAAACACGCGCTCCGGCTCAACACGCCCTACACCCAGAAACTCGCCAAGCTGGAATTCGGCTGCAAGGTTATCCGAGTGCTTGCCGGGCTAAGCGTTATCGGGCTGCTCGGCTACGGCGTGATGAGCTATATCGGCTCCATGAGCAATGCGGAAGACATGAAAAAAGTGCAGGGACAGATAGCCGCAGAACAGGCGAATGTTCAGCGGATGGAGGCCTCCCGCCAGAAGTTCGACAAGGATCCGGAAGCCATCAAAACCATCACGGGTCTGGATGCGACGATTTCCCAGAACGCATTGCTGCCGCTGGATTTCCTGCAGTCTTTCAGCGGCGTACTTGGCGACGGTGTTCTCGCCCGGTCCCTCAGCGTTGCCAACACAGAAGGCGCAGCCGCATCGCCGCTTGGCATCCAGATGTCCCTGGAACTTACCGATACCAGCAGCAGCATTGACCAGGTGCTCGGTACCATCGAACATTTCAAACTCTCCCTCGCGGAAAGATTTCCGGATTACGACATAAAATTCTCCAACCTCCCCGGCGATAACATCACGCTTGGCCAGGTGGTGGAAAAAAATAAGGACGCAAATGGAACACCCCTTGAACTTACGATGAAGGGGCCGTTATCCGAACAGGAAAAAGCCGCCCTCAAAGCAAGCCAACCCGCAGAAGCCGGTATGCCGCGCGGAATACCGCCAGTGCAGTCGGGTAACAGGCCGCCGATGCCGGAGCGAAAAGCCGGTGCTCCTAACCGTCAGGGCGGAAGGCATCCATGAAGATAAAAGTATTAAAGAAAAAGCTGCTCCGGGAAGCCATGATCGCGCTGGCAATAGTGCTGGTTGTCGGTGGCGGCTGCTTCTTTGCCATCATCCATGCCGCCTCTGTAGAGGAAGATTTGGGAAAACTGAATCAACAACTGAGCAGTACACGCTCCAACACCCAGAACAAGCAGCGGGAATATGAAGAAGCCCTGGCATCGCTTGAGAAATACAATAAGATTCCGGAACGCCGTTTGCCCGCGAACGATTACGATACCCTGCAATCCCGCATCCGCACGGTGCGTGCGATCGTGGAGCCGCTGGAAAAACGCTTCCACCTGGCATCGCTGGATGTGCAACTCTCCAGAATCGGCACGGCCAAAACCGCAACAGATGCGCCAGCCAGCAAGGATTTTGCTATTCTGGTGAGCGACATCACCCTGCAATTCCAGGGGCCGACCGATGAGATGGTCTATTCTTTCATGCAGGAATTCTCGGACGAATTGCCGGGTTACGTGCGCATCAAGGAACTCAAGATCGAGCGCGCGCGTTCCATCACCCCGCCGTTGCTGCAGAACATCAACGCTACCGGACAATCCTCCGCTCTGGTCGCCGGCACACTGAGCCTCACCTGGAAAACCATTAAAAACACAGGCACGGATACCAAAGCCGGCATCGCGCCGGAAAACGGAGGTGGCGGTGGCACAGCACAATAACTACCTCCACATCCTGCGTATGCTGGTGCTGCCATGCCTGCTGGTGCTGACCGTTTTTCCGGCGGCCTCCGCCGTGGCCGAGCCGCCGTTGAGCACAGGAACGGATAAGCTCACTCACGATTTGCTGAATACGGAATCCCCGAAAGAACCAGCCGCCACACCGGATAGTGCACCCGCGCCTGCCGCCCCCTTTGATGCCCTGCTGAAGCGCAAAGGCTCCTTGATGTTCCCGCGTGATAAGCTCGATCTCTATTACCAGGCATTGAGCGGCGCGCACACCGACAGTGGAGCCTCGCCGGAAGTGAGTGTAGAAGGTGGCGCGGGAACGGGCGGCACACCAGAGGCGGCCAAAGCTGCGGAGATAGTGGAAAAGCCCGTATCCAAACCAATTTTTTATCTCGGTTCGGTCGTCTATCTTCTGCCGGAAAGCTGGTCTATCTGGCTGAACGGCAAGCGCATCCGCATCGGCCATGAGGCGGAGGAAGAATCGCTGAAAGTGTTGAATGTAAACCGCAAACAGGTGGAATTCATATGGCAGAGCCTCAACCTCGATAAAGTTTCACCCGGCTGGCAGAAGCCTTTTCTGCCTGTTATGAAAGGGACGCTGGAAAGCATTGAGGCCAATAAAAAAATGCCTGCCACCCCGGAAGAAAAACAGCAGGAGGACAAGCGGAAACAGGCAGCCTTTCAGTCAGGCGATTACCACTGGGATTATAAATCTCCCGATGGAAAAATCCTGGTGGATAGCACCAACGGCATCGTGAAATTCACGCTCGCGCCGCATCAGACATTCATCAGCGAAGGCCTCAGCATCGCCGAAGGGCAGAAATCCTTTACCGCCGCCGCACCCGCTGCAGCGCAGCAGGCCGCATCTTCCCTGACCGTCGAAGCGGGCATACCCGCCTCCGGGGAGAAAACCAGGCCGGAAGTTGAACAGAACGCCGCGCAGGAAAAAGTATCGCCGAAAAAAATTGAAACTTTCGATGATATTCTGAATGAAGTGGATAATAAACAGTAACTCCGGAGTCATGTTATGGGTAGTGTCGGCAATGTCCTTCCGTTAACCGCAGACGGCGTTTTCAAATCCTTCGGTGCAAAGCGCGTGCTGAACGATGTCTCGCTTTCTGTCAAGCCGGGGGAGATTTTCGGGCTGATAGGGCTGAACGGGGCGGGGAAAACCACCCTGATTAAAATCATTCTCGGCCTGCTGGCGCAGGATAACGGCAAGGTCGCCCTGTTTGATCAGAACGTGCACCACCCGAAAACGCGCACGAACCTTTCGTTCCTGCCGGAGAAATTCCAGCCCTCCTCGCTGCTGAAAGGCCGGGAATTCCTTTCTCTCTCTTTATCCTATTACGGCAAGAAATATAACCACGCGGCGGCCATCGCGGGCGCGAAAAAGCTCGATCTCGACCCCGGAGTGCTGGATCACAGGATTACGAAATACTCCAAGGGCATGGGGCAGAAGCTCGGCATTCTTTCCGCGTTCCTCACCGATGCGCCGCTGCTGATACTCGACGAGCCGATGAGCGGGCTTGATCCCAGCGCGCGCATCCGCCTGAAGGATTACCTGATGGATTATGCCAAACTTGGGAAAACGATTTTCTTCAGCTCGCACATTCTTTCGGACATTGATGAAATCTGCGACCGCATCGCCGTGTTGCACGATAATCAGATGACCTTCGTCGGCACACCGGAAGCGTTCAAGAAAAAATACAAGCAGCAATCCCTGGAGCGCGCCTTTCTGAAAGCCATCGGCGAAGAACGGTAGCAGTTCAGCTTCAGCCTAAAAATCCTGTGCATCCGTCCTGACGGGTCGCTTACTGCCGCCGGGGCTTGCTGTGGGCGATTGGCCAAGCGACCTGCTCTGGTTGATGCGGAGCCGCAGATTGCTTGCGTTATCCGCCTCACGCAGCGCAGTTTCCGTGGTGATAACCTTCCTCCCCAGCAATTCGTACAGGCACTGATCGAACGTGATCATGCCGCGATCCCGGTTTTTTTCCATGATTTCCTTGAGTTCCTTGATCTTCCCTTCCTCGATAAGGTTCTTTACCAACCCTTCGTTTATCATGATCTCGTAGGCCAGCGACCTCCCCTTGCGGGTATTTTCCACCAGGCGTTGGGAAATAACGGTGCGCAAATTGTTGGAAAGTGTCTGCAATATCTGCCTGTGCAGCTCTTCGGGGAAGAAATTGAGGATGCGCTCCACGGCCTGGTTGGAGTTATTGGCGTGGAGCGTCGCCACCA
>JAHFPR010000029.1:0-12132 GCA_023269645.1 Alphaproteobacteria bacterium
TTACTTTATCCACCGGTTTTTCCGGCTGTTTTATGTTAGTTTTCTCTGGAGCCTTTGCGGTGGTTTTTTCCGGGGCTTTCCCGGAAGGTTTTGCAGCGGGCGCGGGAGAATCCGCAACAACCGGAGAAGCAGGCACAGCCTTTTTCTCCTCCGCCAGTGCCGCAAGAGGAAGCAGCAACACAAGCAGCACTGATAACCGCAGCGCATACCCACCGACCACCGACCACCGACCACCGACCATTTTCATACAAACCTCCCCGCGTCGTTGGCCGCCGCAATAAGCGCATTGGCCTTGTTCTGCGTTTCCTGGTATTCCGCCTCCGGATCGCTATCCGCCACCACGCCGCCGCCCGCCTGAAGGTACAGCGTACCATCCTTTATCAGCCCGGTGCGGAGCGCGATGCACGTATCCATCGAGCCATTGGCTGAAATATACCCTACTGTGCCGCCATAGAAACTTCTTTTTTCCTTTTCCAGTTCGTCAATGATCTCCATCGCGCGGATTTTCGGCGCGCCGGAGACCGTTCCCGCCGGGAATCCTGCAATCAGCGCGTCGAAACAATCCTTATCCGGGCGCAATTCGCCCTCTACGTTGGAAACGATGTGCATCACGTGGGAATAGCGTTCGATGACCATCCGCTCCGTCACCCGCACTGTACCCGTTTTCGCCACGCGCCCCACATCATTCCGCCCCAGATCAAGCAGCATGAGGTGCTCCGCCAGCTCCTTCTGATCCGCGAGCAATTCCGCCTCCAGTGCCTTGTCCTCCGCCGGATTCACACCGCGTTTGCGTGTGCCAGCGATGGGGCGGATGGTGACAACGCCCTCCCGCAGCCGCACCAGAATCTCCGGGCTGGAACCAACAATCGTGAAGCCGCCCATCCCCATCATGAACAAATACGGCGAGGGGTTCAGATGCCGCAGCGCGCGGTAGAACGCCATCGGCGGATGTGCGAAAGGCCGTGTGAAGCGGCGGCTCGGAACCACCTGGAAAATATCGCCCGCCGCGATGTATTCCTTCGCCTTGCGCACCATCGCGTGATAATCCTCGCGCGTGGTGTGGGAGGCCACTTCCGCGCGCGTATCCATCCCGCCCGCGTAATAGCGCGAGAAAATACTGCGCTCCAGGTTGGCGTTGAGGCGTTCCGCCACCTCCTCGATACGCCCACAGGCCGACTTATAGGCCGCAGCAGCATCCACGCCCGGATTCGGATAAACGGGCGTGATGATCGTCGCCTCGTCCTTCACCGAATCGAAAATCACCGTGATGCGAGGCCGCATATACATCGCCTGCGGAATGCCGATGGTTTCCGGATTCTTATCCGACAGTCGCTCCATGCGCTTCACCATGTCGTAACCCATATAGCCGAACAGCCCGGCGGCCATCGGCGGCAATTCCGGGGGAATGGCAAGCGCGGTTTCCGCAAGAAGCCTGCGGAGCGAGGCGAACGCATCCGATCCATCCGGCGTAAAATCCTCCGGCTTCCCGCTGCGGCTGAGTTCCGCGCCCGCTTCCGTGCATCTCCACAGAATATCGGGATTGAGCGCAATGATGGAATAACGCGCGCGCGTTTCACCCCCCTCCACCGATTCAAACAGCAGGTGATAGGGGCTGGCAGGCATCAGCTTCAGCATGGCGGAAACGGGCGTTTCCAGATCGGTCAGGAATGCCGACCACACAAGCTGCGGTGCACCTGTGTCGTAGGTGCGCACAAACTGCTTCTGATCGGGGAGATGATGCATAAAGTCGTTACTCGTTATTCGTTAATCGTTACTGGTTCCATCCTGATAACGAATCACGAGTAACGAATAACGAATCACTGCACATACTCCCTCACCGGATAGGTGTTGCGCAAGTGAATAATCACCTGCTCCTGCACATCCTGCCCGAAGCCGTTGGCAAGCTCACCCGCCACCGCTGCCTCGCCGACTTCACGCTTGCTTTCCTCCGGGGCGATCACTTTATCCGCCCGCACAATGACAAAGCCGCCATCCGCACGCGGCCACGCCCTGCCGGTTTTGCCCGGCTCCAGCGCGAAAAGCTCCTTCACCGCTGCCAGAGGAAGGATCGCGCCTTCCGCATAATCCCGCTTCAGGGGGCCAACCGCCACTACCTTCGCATCCCCGCCGATGGAAGAAACCATGCTTTCCAGCGTCGCGCCCTTGCCGTCGGAAAGCGTGGAGGCCATGCCTTCCGCGAGGGTTTTCAGCCTGTCGCGCCGTTGCTGATCCTTCCACACCTCCGCCACGTTATCCCGCACTTCCGCCAGTGCGCGGGTACGGGGCGGCGTGATGCCATCCACCTGCACCGCAAAATATTTTGTACCCTCCGGGCTACCCACCAGTTCGGAAACTTCGCCCGCGCCGATCTTGAATGTGTGCGCAAGGAAATCGCCAAAATCGGGAATGCGCGCCACCGCTTCGCCCTGCATTTTGCCCTTTTGGTTCAGGTTTTCCAGCTTCGCGGTTTTGAGATTCAGGGCGGAAGCCACATCCTCCAGCTTTGCGCCGGAAGCGAGTTTATCCTCCACCTGCGTGGAGAGTTTATAGAGCGCATCCCCGCCTTTTTCCGCCAGCAGCGATTCCCGGATTTTCGCTTTGACTTCCTCGAAGCCGGGGATTTTGCCTTTCTCGATTTTCCGCACCTGCACCACGTGCCAGCCCAGCACCGTTTTGAACGGAGCAGTATGCCCGCCTTCCGGCAGCGTAAAAATGGCTAAAACCGCTTCCGCCGGAAGGATGTTCGGCTCCTCCAGTTCTTCCTGCGTCACTGCGCCGAGTTCGGAAACCGCTTTCTCCTCACCCGCTTCCTTCGCCGCCACCTCCATATCCTTCTGCTTCTCCAGCACGGCGGCGATGGCCTTTGCTTTCGCCTCATCCTCCACCACGGCCTGTTTCAGTGTACGCTTTTCAGCGGGACCCAGTGCTTCCTTGTGCTGGTCATATTCCGCCCGAAGCGCGGCATCGCTCAAATCCACCTCATGCGCAACATTCTCTATGCCGAAGCTGAGGTAGGTCACACTACGCATTTCCGGCGCGGCAAACCGCTCCTTCTCTTTCTCATAATAGGCTTCAAGCTGCGGCGCGGAAGGCTCGCCCACATTCTGCGCCGCGCCTTTCGGGAGCACCAGCAACGAAGCCTTGCGCTGCTCCTCGCGGTAGGCGAAAAGCGCGGAGACTTCCTCCTTCGTCACCGGCGCACGGGCGGAAAGCGCACCCATCAGCATTTCGGTGGCAAGCTGATGGCGCACATCCTCCACATACTGCGCTTCCGTGAGGCCATATCCGTGGAGGAACTGCTCGAAATGCTCGCGGCTGAACTTGCCCGCTTCACCGAAGAAGCGTTCATCACCGCGCACGTCCTGCTTCACCGCTTCATCGCTGACACCAAGGCCGAGCTTCGCGGTTTCCTGGCGCATCAGCGAGCGGTTCACAAGTGTGGAGATCACCCGCTGCGGCACACCATAATGCTTGAGTGCCTCCTCCGAAACCGGCTGGCCGAGCATCTGCTGTATCCGGCGGGATTCAATCGTCATCCCGCGTTCGTAATCCTGCATGGGGATTTCCTGATTGCCCGCACGCGCGGCAACATCGCTGCCGCCTTTATTGCGGAACACATCCCCCACCCCCCACAGCGCGAAGCTGAGGATCAGGAACGCCACCATCACGGTTCCGGTAATTTTCGTTATCCTGCTTGCCAGCGATTCCTGCATTCGATGTTCTCCCATAATGCGCCTGAACATAAATTCCCGCGCGGCACGGCGCAAGGGTTTCTTGCTATTCCGGCTGCTGCTGGCTTAAGCAATGGATCGTGCCCAGCCCCCATACCAGATCCACCGCGTGAATCCCCACCACTTCCCGGCCTGGAAACAGCGCGGCGAGGATATTCAGCGCGATGCGGTCGTTGGGGTCGTTGAAGGTGGGAACCAGCACGGTTTTGTTGGCGATCAGAAAATTGGCGTAGCTGGCGGGCAACCGTTCCCCGCGATGTCGCACCGCGCGTGGCATGGGCAGTGCCACCACGGTAAGTTGCCTGCCGCTCTGGTCGCGCGCCGTGCGGAGTGTGCGGAGATTCTGCTGCAGCGGCGTATAATCCGGATCGGCACGGTCGGAGGTCGTCACCGCCACCACCGTATCCTCGCGCACGAAGCGGGCGATGTCATCCACATGGCCGTGCGTATCATCCCCCGCGATGCCCTTGCCGAGCCACACCACATGGCCAGCACCGAGATACTCCGCGAACACCTGCTCGTAATCCTCATGGGTAAAGCCGGGATTGCGCGCCTGCACGTCCGAAAGCAGGCATTCCTCCGTGGCAAGCAGTGTACCCTTGCCATTCACGTCAATCGCGCCGCCCTCCAGCACCACGCGCCGCGCTTTTCCGTCCTTGTGAAACACGGGCTGGATGCACGGCAACCCCAGCACTTCCGCGATTTTCTGCGGCACTTTATCGTCGAGCGCGTGGTTGGGATATTTCGCCCAGGCATTGAATTTCCAATCGAGCAGAAGGCGGCTGCGCCCGCCCTGCGGATTCTCCCGCGTGAGGAAAGTCGGCCCGGAATCCCGCATCCACGTGCGGTTGGTCGCGGCGAAGTGCATCGTCACCTGCGCGAGGTTCACCCCCGCATCCTTAAGCATCGCGCGCGCGCGTTCCTCCTCCTTCGCGTCCTTCACGATCAGGCACACGCGCTCCCCCTCCGCAAGCACACGGATAATCTCGCTGAGCACCAGCAGCACCGCCTCATACTTGCCCGGCCAGTCGCCCGCATCGCCGCGATGGTGCGGCCAGCCTAGCCACGTCGCTTCGTGTTTCTCCCATTCGGCGGGCATCCGGAAGCCAGAGGATGGATGATGGATGATGGATGATGGGTTTTTCTCCGTCATGGCTTTTCCTCCGGCAGGGAGCCGTGATGCGCGGAAAGCGCACCGTAATGCTCGATGCGCCGATCACGGAAGAACGGCCAGGCGCGGCGCGTTTCCTCCTGCAATGCGGGATCCACCACCGCCGTAATAATCTCCTCCTTATCCCGGCTGGCGCGCGCCAGCACCCGCCCGAACGGATCAGCGATGAACGAGCCACCCCAGAACTCCAGCCCGTCCTTCTTCGCACCTTCGTAACCAATACGATTCACCGCCGCCACATACACTCCGTTGGCGATAGCGTGCCCCCGCTGCACAGTTTCCCACGCATCGGCCTGCGCCGCGCCGAGTTGCTGTTTTTCGCTGGGCATCCAGCCGATGGCGGTGGGATAGAAAATCACCTCTGCCCCCTGCAATGCCGTCAGCCGCGCCGCTTCCGGGAACCACTGATCCCAGCACACGAGCGTCCCGATTTTCCTGCCTTCCGGCGTGGTGAAGCTGCGGAAGCCGAGATCACCCGGCGTGAAATAATATTTCTCATGGAAGTGTGGATCGTCGGGGATATGCATCTTGCGGTAAATGCCACCAAGCGCGCCATTCGGCAGGATGAGCACCAGCGTGTTATGGCACATCCCCGCCGCGCGCTTCTCGAAGATGGAGGCGAGAATCGTCAGCCCCGTTTTCTTCGCAATTTTGCCCAGAGCCTCCGTGGTCGCCCCCGGCACAGGCTCCGCGAGATCGAACTGCGCGGCATCTTCCTGCTGGCAGAAATACGGACCGAGGAACAATTCCGGCAGGCACGCCACCTGCACACCCTGCGCTGCCGCTTTTTCCAGCATGGCAATCGCTTTTTTCAGATTTTCCGCAGGGGAGCCATCACACCGCATCTGCACCAGTCCGATAGTATAAGGCTTGCCGTGCGTGGCGGAAATCCTGGGTGAACTGGTCATCTACAATCTCTGGGAGGGCTGCTTTTTCAGGATGATGACGCATTTTCCGGCTTCTGTCACCCGGAATGGTGACCCCTACGGGATTTGAACCCGTATTCCCACCTTGAGAGGGTGATGTCCTAACCCTTAGACGAAGGGGCCGCATTTAGGTTGGTTTACCGTAAAAACTCCTGCGGGATTGATTCGGAATGGTGACCCCTAGGGGATTCGAACCCCTATTACCACCGTGAAAGGGTGGTGTCCTAACCCTTAGACGAAGGGGCCATGTTTCCGGCATACTGTCAGGAAGGCCGCTTCTAGCAAAGAATGATAGGAAGCGCAAGGGGTAAGTGATTTACCGCTCCACCGGGGCATGAACACTCTCCGCCCATACCGCCTCAATCGCATGGGCGAGCGCGGGGCTGGCTGCCGCTACAATCACTTTCAGGCCGAAATCCTCGCGCTGTAAGATGGTCGCCCCGGACTGCTCTGCGATGGCCAGCCCCGCTGCCACATCCCACTCGTAATAATCCCCGCCGACGATAACACCTTCCACGCGCCCGCGCGCAATCTCCGCCAGCCGCTGCGCGGTGGAATAGCTTTTCCGGGCGATGCCTCCCGCTTCCGCAAGCAGCCCCCGGAAACGCAGCACCGCCGCCTGAAAATCCCCGGAGGAATAGGCATAAATGGCATCTTCAACCGGAATACCGTGAACACCCTTCATGTCATCCTGAACGAAGTGAAGGATCTCATGCGGCGGAAGATCCTTCGGCTTCGCCTCAGGATGACAAACCTGGATAACTTCCTCCTTTCCCCGGAAATCCGCTACCCTGCCCCCTTCCGCATAATAAACTTCGCCATGCGCGGGCAGCATCACCAGCCCTGCCAGATTCTCCCACGCGCCGCGCCGGAACTCCTGAACAGCAATCGCAATGCTGAAGTCGGGAATACCGTTAGTGAAATTATGTGTGCCGTCAATGGGGTCTACCACGAAGCGACGCACACCCTCATGTTTTGGTGGAACAGCGATATGCCGCCCGTTTTCCTCAGCATAGAAAGCATAATCCGGAAACGCGGCCAGCAGTGTGCGCTCAATAATGTCCTGCGCCTCGCGGTCAGCATGGGTGACTACATCGTGCGGATGCTCGGATTTCCACGCCTTGCCCATATCCACCTCCGCCGCCTCACCCCGCACGGCGGCGAAATAGTGCAGCACGATGGCCTGCGCCTTTTTCCCTGCTTCCAACATAGCACTACGATGCGGTGTATGACCTTGTTCCGTCACGCAAATTACTCCATTAACTATTTATTAATCATCCTTGTGGTACAGTGGTTATACATAATCCTGATCGCAGCGAAAGGAAAGAAGGGCGTGGAGAAAAAGAACGGAAATAACGGAAAGATCGTGAATGTCGGTTCCGACAGCCTCTCCGAAATACTCATCCGCGACGCGGTGAAGGATTCCCTGGAAGGCCGCACCTATACCGGCTCCGTGCGCCACAGGGAAGTGCTGGATTACCTGAAAACGCATAGCCGTTTTAGTCAGCCGCCAGAAATGATCGAGGCGCGCGAGCTGGAAAGAATGCTCCGGAACGGGGAAGAACTGCCTCCGCTCACAGCAGAAAAAACTCCGCTTCCTGTTGTGGAAGAACCTCCGGAGAGCGCGCTGGACGAACCAGTAAGCGAAGTGCGTGTGCGCCGGGCGATGATGTCTGCGCCCAGACCACGTCATGCTTCGCCGGAACTTGCCCATCCGCTCCCCGAACACGTCGCGCCTGATCATGCACTTGCCGATTTGGACAACCAGATCAGCCGCCTGCTTAAAGGGTTCCGGAAAAGCCGCACGAAGAATAACGGCGGGCACAACCGCTGATGCTATAACTCCTTATCGGAATACTCGCACCACTCCCGGATAACGCACACCCGGCACAAGGGTTTCCGCGCCTTGCAGGTATAACGCCCGTGCAGGATAAGCCAGTGATGCGCGTGGCGTTTCCACTCCGGTGGGATGTTTTTTTCCAGTTGCCGCTCGGTTTCCTCCACGGTTTTCGCGCGGGCAAGACCGATGCGGTTCGCCACCCGGAACACGTGTGTATCCACCGCGATGGTGTGCTCTCCCCATGCGCAATTCAGCACCACGTTGGCGGTTTTCCGGCCAACACCGGGGAGCCTCTCCAGCGATTCCCGGTCGCGTGGAACCTCCCCGCCGAACTCCTCCACCAGCATTTGCGAGAGCGCGATAATGTGCTTCGCCTTGCTATTATATAAGCCGATGGTTTTGATATGGTTTTTCAGCCCCGCCTCGCCCAGATCCAGCATTTTCTGCGGCGTATCGGCAGCGGCGAACAGAGCGGGCGTAGCCTTGTTCACCCCCACATCCGTCGCCTGCGCCGAAAGCACCACCGCCACCAGCAGCGTGTAGTGGTTGGTGAAGCACAGTTCCGTCTTCGGCTCCGGCTCGGACGCTGCAAAGCGCGCGAAGATGGCGTTGATGGCGGCGCGGTTCATAGGATACTATTGCCCAAACCTTGCCGCCACATCGGGATCAAGCCCCTGCATGAAGGCTTCGACGGCCTCGGTGTAATCACCGGGTTCGCCGAGATCGGCATTGATCTCCCCGTGATTCAGGTTTTCCTCCAGCACCTGCGCTTCCACGCCGAGGCTTGCGGCTTTGGCGGCAAAACCATGCGCCTGGGGGCAGGAATCCTTGCGCTTGCCGGAACACACACCGAGCCACGGGATGGAATCACCAGAGAGCTGCCGGAGAGGCGAGAGCGTTGCCCACATCGCTTCATCCTTGCCGAAAGCGTCGTCGTAGAAAGCGGGATGTTTCTTTGTCATCATTTCCGCCACATCCACCGCCGCACTGTCGAGCGAGATCGTGCCAAGCCAGGGCTGCAGGTTGAATTGCGCAGCGAATGGCGCATCCGCTCCAAGCAGGGAAACAAGATGCGCCCCCGCCGAATGCCCCATGAGGATGATCTTGCGGGAATCGCCATGCCATTCCGCCGCATGATGCTGCACATATCCGAGGGCTTGCGCAACATCGGCTGCCTGCGTCAGCACATCCGCGCCGTCGGGCAGCATCCGGTAATTGACAGAAACGAAAATGAAGCCGCGCGGCAGCCAGCGGGCGATTTTATTCTCCGTGACCGCCCCGGAATCTTTATCGCCGACACACCACGCGCCGCCATGCACCATCACGATAATGGGCGCGGGCGCGTCCTCCGTGGAGCGGCGGGGCAGATACACATCCATGCCCTGCCGCACATCCGCACCATACTGCGCAGAGAGGGACGGCACGACATCGCCTGCCTTTTTCTCAAGCCTGCCCTTGTGCCGCTCCACAATCTTCGTCAGCCGCTTGCAGCCAAGCCCGCCGAACAACCCGTCATCCGGCAGCGATGCCGCGACTGCGCCGGAGCTTTGGCCAGAATTTTGCCCGCTCCGCGAATGCAGCAGCGCGCGCAATGGCCCCTCCGCCTGCGCAGGAACGGGCAGCAGAAGAAGGATGAGGATCATGAGAGAAGCGCGTTTCACGGGGCTGTCCTTTTTGCGTTATTTTCTGACTATACCTTAAGAAAACCAAGGAACGGTAGTGCATTATTTTGAACTGTCATTCCCGGCTTGTCCGGGAATGACAGGTTCGGCGTTAACCTTCAAAATGATGCACTACTCAAGAGGCAAAAGGGTGCGCTGCCCAAGGAAAGTTTTGCTTCCGTCTTGCGTGTGTTTGCTGTAAAATGGCAATTATGCACACAATCGCACTGACCCTCCTGCTCGGAATCCTCACCCACACCCTTTACGGCAGGGGCAGAGTGCGGGCGGTTGCCTGTATAAAAAACCCTGACGCTACCGATATACCATTAATCCAGCAACTCCTCCATCGCCACCTTGAGTACGCGGGCAATGTGGTAAAGCCGCATGGGTGACGGGCAATAAGCACCCTGTTCCAGTGCCTTGAGTGATTCCTCCGTCAAGTGCCGATGTCGCCGGGAAACCGCCACAGCCGCTATATGTTCGCTTAGCCCCACGCGCAACCTGGCACGGCGGATATTGCAACCGATATACTGGTTTTCGTATTTTTTGCAGACGGGCATAGCGTTTCTCTCCGGCATAATAACCCTCTTTACAGAAACAGGGATTTCTGCACTAATAGCATGAACTTAATAGTATGTTGTGCCTAATATAGGCCGAAAGAAACTAATTAGTCAACAGAAAAATGATACTTCCGTACCAATGCAGAGCCGCGCGAGCAATTTTAGGCTGGTCGCAGGCAGAACTGGCCGAACACGCCAGCGTCAGCGAGGGCACAGTGAAGCATTTCGAGGCGGAAAATCGTGGAATACAAAAAAGCAGCATGACACTTCTCCAGCAAACCCTGGAAAATGCTGGTATTGAATTTACAGCGGATGGGGTGAGGAAGGTAAAATAATCCCACAGAATATTACAATCGGTATACTGGTTTTCGTATTTCTTGCAGATGGGCACAGCACTCCTTTGCAGATGTGCGTGACTTCCACACAAATTCAATATTATACTTTTAGTTCGCGCTCTTTAAGGCTCTCCTCTTTAACTTTGGTGTGTTAAGGTGTGTTAAGCGGGAGGACTGTTTAAGTCGCTAGAACTTTTTATCTAATAAAGAACTAATAGTACAACATTGATAGTTTCGTCAAGCAAAAAATGATAGTTACGCCCGAACAATGCAAAGCCGCGCGTGCCCTGCTGGGCTGGACGCAGGATGATCTTGCAAAAATTTCCCATGTCAGCGTCGGCACAATCAAGAATTTTGAAGCCGGACGCAGGGCAACCAATTACAGCTCCATGCAAACCCTCCGCCTCGCACTGGAAAACGCGGGCATTGAATTTCTTGGGCAGGATGGCGTGAGGAAGGTGAAGTAATCCCGATAAATCCGCCACTTCCCGCCCCTCAATTTTTTTTCTAAAATAGCTGTTGACACCCACCACGCCCAGGCATATAAAGCACGTCCCTTAACGGGAAAGAGTGTGCAAGGCCGATACGCCGAAACCCGCTCGATGCTTTTTAACAACGTAAATCAGAAGAGAGAAGTGAAGGCAGTGTTTTGCGCTGATACTATAGTGCTCATACACTGTTTCGCTTGAATAAAGCCAGCGGCCTGCTTACACGGCAGGCCGCAATGTACAGTAAGTATGGGTTAGAAAATTTGCTTCGCAAGAAGCACTTTTTAGAATCCTTAGTCTAAACTTTGATGTTTTAGAGTAAGGGGATCAAAACTTGAGAGTTTGATCCTGGCTCAGAACGAACGCTGGCGGCAGGCTTAACACATGCAAGTCGAACGATCCGCAAGGATAGTGGCAAACGGGTGAGTAACACGTGGGAATATACCTTTTGGTTCGGAATAGCCTCGGGAAACTGGGATTAATACCGGATGTGCTCGATAGAGGAAAGATTTATCGCCAAAAGATTAGCCCGCGTTGGATTAGCTAGTTGGTAGGGTAATGGCCTACCAAGGCAACGATCTATAGCTGGTCTGAGAGGATGATCAGCCACACTGGGACTGAGATACGGCCCAGACTCCTACGGGAGGCAGCAGTGAGGAATATTGGACAATGGGCGAAAGCCTGATCCAGCCATGCCGCGTGAATGATGAAGGCCTTAGGGTTGTAAAGTTCTTTTGTCCGGGAAGATAATGACGGTACCGGAAGAATAAGCACCGGCTAACTTCGTGCCAGCAGCCGCGGTAATACGAAGGGTGCTAGCGTTGTTCGGAATTACTGGGCGTAAAGCGCGTGTAGGCGGTTCTCTAAGCCAGAGGTGAAATGCCGGAGCTTAACTCCGGAATTGCCTTTGGTACTAGAGAGCTAGAGTCTGTTAGAGGATGGTGGAATTCCTAGTGTAGCGGTGAAATGCGTAGATATTAGGAGGAACACCGGTGGCGAAGGCGGCCATCTGGGACAGTACTGACGCTAAGACGCGAAAGCGTGGGGAGCAAACAGGATTAGATACCCTGGTAGTCCACGCTGTAAACGATGCATGCTAGGTGCTGGGGCGTTAGCTTCAGTGCCACAGTTAACACGTTAAGCATGCCGCCTGGGGAGTACGGTCGCAAGATTAAAACTCAAAGGAATTGACGGGGACCCGCACAAGCGGTGGAGCATGTGGTTTAATTCGATGCAACGCGAAAAACCTTACCACCTTTTGACATCCTGATAGCCGGAAAGAGAGATCTTTCCTTCGGTTCGGCCGGATCAGTGACAGGTGTTGCATGGCTGTCGTCAGCTCGTGTCGTGAGATGTTGGGTTAAGTCCCGCAACGAGCGCAACCCTCATCCCTAGTTACCAGCGGGTAAAGCCGGGAACC
>JAHFPR010000182.1 GCA_023269645.1 Alphaproteobacteria bacterium
CCTTTGGAGATCTGGTAGTTACTCACCCATTCCCACAGGCTGAGTTCATCGTGGCTTCCCAACCCCTTCGCCTCCTGCGCCAGCTTGCGGACCTGGTCGGCGGATTCGCTGTCGCGTCCCAGCAGGTAATTATTTGCGGCAGTGAGAATATCCACATCGTACATACTGCTGTAGATCGGGTCGCGCACCTGGATTTCCCGCAGCACACCGATGGATTCCGAATACAGCCCCTCCTGGAAGAAGAACCGGGCGATTTCCAGCCGCTTGTCGGATTTTTTATCTTCCGGAGCGGCTTCCAGATCGTCATAAAGCGCGCGCCGAACCTCGATGAACGGCAGCGCGGCAAGGCGGAGAAGTTTTTCTCCCCTGGTGTCTAACGCTTTCTTTTCTTCTGCAGGGGCGGAGGCGGATTTTTCCTCTGTGCCCTCCGGTTTCTTTTCCGCATCGAATTGCTCGCCTTCCTTCGCCCCCGAAGTGTCGGAATGCGCTTTTGCCGGCGGCGGCTTAAAAGGGAACACGCTTTCGGAGGGCAGGGTGATTTTTTTCACGCGTTCCTGCGGCTTGCCTTCCTCCCCGGCTTCTTCCTTTGGCTGGTTCCTGAACAGTTCGGGCGATACGTTAAGCTGTCCGACGCTGGTGATCTCCACGCCGTTAAAGACGATGTTATAAGAAACCGTATCCGCCACCTGCTGGATGACGATGCCCTGCACGGTCTGCGGCAGCGCGAAATCCACGTAGCGGTAGGCGGGCGCGATCCCGACTCCCGGCTTGGCCAGGGGGATGATGACGAGCTTGTCGCCGATGTCCATATCGGTGATGGCAAGCGGCTCGCCGGTCTGCGTTACGGGGAGGAATACGGTCGGGCGTTCCTCGCGGATGCCGGATTCCACGGCGATGGGGCTTTCCACGGCACTTCCGGTCTGGTTGGGATCATCCTGAACGGAAAGCGACCACACGTACCCATCCTTCGTTGAGGTCATGGCGAGCGGATTGATGCCGCCATGCTCCTTATCCAGATGGTAATCGGCGTTCAGGCGGATGCGCAGGATCGTATATTGCTGATTGGGTATCTGGGTCAGGCTGTCAATGAATTTTATGCCCTTGATGGAACTCATATCCAGGCGGATGGGCGTGTTGAACACCACCCAGATCGTCTGCCACCGGGCGAAAATAGCTGCCGCCGTTTCCTGCTGCCAGGGGAAGCTGAGGGTGATGCCGTTTTCCAGGTTTTGCCTGCCGATCACGAGCGTATGCGCTTCCGCCTCCTTTGCTTTTTTCTGCGCTTCCGCAGTATCTTTCGTCAGGGCTGCGCTTTCCGGGGCGGCCTCGGCATCGCCTTCCGGTGCTGCCGCTTGCGTTTCCGGAGTGGACGCAAGGGCGGCTTCCGGATGCAAGGCCGCTTCCGCCACCTGCTCCGGCGTTTTTTCCTGTGCTTTCGGTGCGGGCTTGAACACGGAGGGCAGAAGATTTCTGGCGCGCGGGCGCGTCTTTTCCTCAGGCGCGGCTTGGGCAATAATGGCGGCGGGTGCGGGTATCTCCTGTGCCTCCGGTGTTGCGGCTGCGGGCGCGGCAGGTATTGCCGGAGTTTCCATTGGCGCGATGATGCTTATCTCTGCTTTCGGCTTGATGCCGACAAGATCCACGCCGATGAAGCCCTCTCCCGCGAGCTTGCGTATTTTTACCTGCGGCTGTGTGAGTTGCAGGGAAAGCACCGTGCCATCCTCGTTGAGGGTCGCGGCGGCGAGGGTATCCCGGAGTGCCGCAAGCAGCGGGGCACTGTCAAGGTGTACGGGCGCGGAGAATTTTATGACCAGCGCATTTTCTTTCAGGCTGGTGGAAATTTTCAGCGGCGCGCCCGTGCGGAACATGATGCGCGCGAAATTGCCGCGCACGAAGCCATCCGCCGTCACCGCTTGCACTGCGGAAACCGCCGCTGAGGGAGCGGCCTGCGCGCGCGCGTCCTTCAGCATATCCACCCCGGAGGCGAACAGGCAGGCAAGCACCAGCGCAATCCCGGCGAGACGCGTGATAATCCGGCACGTTCCTGCCGAAGCGGCTGTGTGTAATGATTCCGAATCGTTCAATGTGCTCCCCCGATGCCCGGATTCCCGACACGTTACCGCGCGGCAGGATGGGCAATTTTATTCTATAACGATGGCGGGTAGGTGACAAGTGGCGAAGAGGCAACGCACGGGACGGACTAGGACTGCGCGAACAGTTTATCAATATCGTCCTGGTTCGGCGCGTTGAGCTGCGGGCCATTCATCAGATCTTCATCCGGGCGCGTTTTTTCTTTTACAGCAGGCGTGGCGTTGATGGAAACCTTGCCGGAGATGGCATCCAGCAATTCCTGCACACAACCTTCGATTTCCTTCAGGGTTTTCACCACCTTGGAAATGCGCTGGCCAGTGATGTCCTGAAAATCGCACGCGATGAACAGGTTGGTCACTTGTTCATTAATTTCCGTGGCTTCCTGGCTCTCTCCCAGCGTTCCGCAGACCGCCTGGATTGCTTCCGCAGCATCCATGATGCGGTGCGCGGCCTCCTCTGTGGCTTTGACGACGGCATCAAGTTCCAGATTGGCATCCGCCGTGGTGGTGGCGAGTTTCTCCGGATGGGTAATAGCCGGATGGGTGAGGGAAAGCTCAATCTTCGCCTGCTCGATTTTTCCGGCGATATTCTGAACACCCTGATAAAGCCGCGCGCGGTCATCCAGCCCAAGCTGGGCGCACAGTGCCTCAATGTCTGCGCCAGCGAGCGCATCACCTTTCTGTGCGCGGAGTTTGTCGAGTTCTTTCAAAAATATTGCTGCTTGTGTGTGTCCCATTGCCACAACACCTCCATGTTCTGTTGGCACTAAAAATCCCCCACCACTGCTGCGAGCTTCTGCTTGAGCGTGGCGGCGTTGAAGGGCTTGATGATGTAATTATTCACCCCGGCCTGCTTGGCGATGATGACGTTTTCCGCTTTGGTTTCGGCGGTCACCATGATGAAGGGCATGGCCTTGAAGCGTTCGTCCGCGCGGATTTTCTTGAGGAGTTCCAGGCCGGACATCGGCTCCATGTTCCAATCGGAGATCACCATTTTGAACGGTTTTTGCTCCAGCTTGCCGAAGGCCATTGTGCCGTCCGTGGCTTCGTCCACATTGTTAAACCCAAGCTGGGCAAGCAGATTGCGAACAATGCGCAGCATCGTCTTGTAATCATCCACGATCAGGATCGGCATATTTTTATCGACAGGCATTAAGCAAACCCCTCAGTTGCGCTGACCTTCATTTTACAATGTCGTGACGCATTGTATAGCATTTTTTCACGTCTTTATTATCTGCTTCACGGATACCCGGATCAGGGCTTGGCGGCGGGCACTGCTGCGGGTGCAGGTGTTGCTGCGGCAGGAAGCGGGTTGACGTTTCCCGTATTGCTGACAGGCGGCAATGACGCTGGCGCAGATGCGGGCGCAGCCACAGGCTTGGCAACGGGCTTCGCCCCCTCGGCTTTTGCATCCGCCGCCGCGCCGTCCGGTTCTGGCAGCTTGCCGCGTGCCGCAAAGGTTTCCGTGAGGTTGCGCGCGAGCTTGGGATCCATTTCCGCGAGGATCAGTGCCACGTTCTTTTCCTTCATCTTGTGCACGACTTCAAGCAGTGTGCCGAGATCCAGTTCCGTAAAAATCCGGGCGGCGGATTTCGGCTTCATATTCTCGTAAATCTTCACCAGCGTGTGGATTTTCTCATCTTCCTTCTGGCGGTATTCGGTGAGGCTCTGCTCCACCTGCTTCTTGAGTTCGCGCAGTTCCGTGAGCTTCTGATCAATTTTGGTCTGGGTGAGGTTGAGCACATTCTCCTTCACCTCCAGCTCCTTCTGCCACTCCTCCAGCTTGGTGCGGCGATCACCCAGGCGCTGCAGAATATCAAGCTCGGTCTGTGTATATTGCTGCTCCGCGCTGACGGGGGGCTTGGCGGCTTCTTCCTCGTCTTTCTCCTTTTCCTCGGCAGGGGCTTCCTTGTCTTTGGTATCTTTACTTTTGGATTTGTCCTCCCCTTCCTTGGCGGGTTCACCTTCTTTGTGCGCCTCTGTTTTGGCGGTATCGGCCTTCTCGCCTTCTTTTTTTGTGTCCTTGTGTTTTTCCTCGGTTTTGGCTTCGTCTTTCTTCTCTTTCTTTTCTTTCTTCTTGTCTTTTTTCTTTTTGGCATCGCCGGCGGCTTCTTCCGCGCTGGAGCTTTCCACGAGGAATCCTTCCGAGAAAGATTGCCCGCGCTGCAGAATATCGCCCACCTTCACCCCCAGCAACAGGAAGGAGGCCAGCATGATAATGGTAAGCAGGCTGATGCGCATAAGGCGGATGATAGATGATGGATGATAGATTCCAGGATGATAAAGGATGGAATGTTAT
>JAHFPR010000183.1 GCA_023269645.1 Alphaproteobacteria bacterium
TTTCGTGTTCTGATGGGATGTGCCCTTGTCATGAGAGCATTTTGACAACTATCCCCTTGAAGCAAATCCCCCGGCATTCCCCGACTTTTTGCGCAAGCAAAAACTATAGGGGAATCCATGCCTGCTGCAAGAATGGATCGCCCCCCGCGAAGGTGTGGGGCTATCCATCTACCAACGTGTTCGTGGCAAGATGGATGCCCCTAGAATCGCTGCGCGATTCAGGGTATGACGGCTGAAATGGTGCGCAAATTATGAAAACCCTCAACCCTTATGTCTCTCGCCAAATGTGCGCGGGTTCTTGAAAATGAACAGGTCATCGTCAAGCGGCGCATCCAGTTTCGGGTCAATGAGGAATACGGTGGTGCTGTGGTTCAGCGCGTCCGTGCGGATGATGCGCTTCAGCACCATCGGGTTTTTGGCGAACACCAGCGAGAGGGACGTGAATTTGCTCTGTTCCTTTTCATTCTTCATATCCGGCACAATCTGGATGGAGAGGCTGGATTCATCCTCCACCACATCCGCCACTTTTGAATTACCCTCGAAGGTCACACTCTGGTAGAGCAGCACCTCGAACGGTGTATCCGGAATCGTGCCATAACTCACCTGATCGAGGCCGTAATCATAATAGCTGAGTTCCTTGCCGTTCAGAATCGCCAGTACATGATCCGGCCTGAGATATTCCAGGCGCAGGTTGCCGGGGCGGGAAATGGCGATAGTCCCTTCTGATACTTCGCCGCTCTCCCCGGAAATCTGGGAGAACCGCGATTGCATGGTTTTGAATCCGGAGAGGTAATGCTCAATTTCCTTGATCTGTTTTTCGTATTTTGGGGGGATGAAAGCGGTTTTTTCCTCGACTGCGGATAAGGCAAGAGGGAAGAAGAGAAATAATATCACTGTAACAACCCACGTCATTCCCGCGAAGGCGGGAATCCAGCGCGGCTTGAGCCTGCCCCGGCGAAGGCCGGGGTCTACGCCGCAGGACGCCTGAATGCCAGTGTTTTTATTGTATTGCATATGTAACCTCAGACTGCTGCGTGATCTAAATTCTTTTTCTTTCTGTACATAGCACATCCCAATTTTCTGCATCGCAGACCCCGGCCTTCGCCGGGGCAGGCTCAAGCTGCGCTGGATACCAGCCAATCCTTTCTGGCAAAGGCTGGCTGGTATGACGAAAGCCTAAGTGGCAAGCCGCCAAGAGTCTTTCGTCACCTATCCACCAGCACTTCGCGCTTCCCCGTGGCGGTGGCGGGGCCGACGATGCCTTCGCGCTCCATCTGCTCGATGAGGTTGGCGGCTTTGTTATACCCGATGCGTAGCTGGCGCTGCACATAACTGGTGGAGGCCTTGCCATCCCGCGTCACGATGGCCACTGCCTGATCGTACAGCGGATCGCCGGAACCTCCGCCCTCCATATCTCCGTCCATTTCCGCGTCTTCTTCTTTCGTAACATCTTCAATGTATGCGGGCGCGCCCTGTTTCTTCACGAATTCCACCACCTTCTCCACCTCGCTATCTTCCACAAAGGGGCCATGCATACGGGTGAGCCGCCCGCCGCCGGACATATACAGCATATCGCCCTGGCCGAGAAGTTGCTCCGCCCCCGATTCGCCGATGATGGTGCGGCTGTCAATCTTGGAAGAAACCTGGAAGCTCAGGCGGGTGGGGAAGTTCGCCTTGATAACGCCCGTAATAACGTCCACAGAGGGGCGTTGTGTGGCCAGAATCACATGGATGCCCTCCGCGCGCGCCATCTGCGCCAGACGCTGCACGGAAACTTCAATATCCTTGCCCGCCACGATCATCAAATCTGCCATTTCGTCCACGATTACCACGATGAAGGGCAAGGGGGTCATGGTGAGCGGCAGGGTTTCGACAATCGGTTCGCCGGTATCGGGGTTGAAGCCGGTCTGCACCGTGCGGGTGAGCTGCTGGCCTTTTTTGGCGGCCTCCAGGATTTTCTCGTTATAGCCCTTGACGTTCCGCACACCGAGGTTGGACATCAGCCGGTAACGCTGCTCCATCTCCTTCACCACCCATTTGAGCGCGACTACCGCCTTGCCGGATTCTGTTACTACCGGGGCGAGCAGGTGCGGAATATCCTGATACACGGAAAGCTCCAGCATCTTGGGATCAACCATGATGAATTTGCACTCGTCGGGCGAATAACGGTAGAGCAGGGAGAGGATCATCGCATTGATTCCGACAGATTTCCCGGAGCCGGTGGTTCCCGCCACCAGCATATGGGGCGTTTTGGCGAGGTCAATCACCTGCGGCTCACCGCTAATGTCCTTGCCGAGTGCGAGTGGCAGGCTGAATTCGTTTTTGCGGTAGGCATCGCCCTGCAGCAGTTCCTTGAGGTATACGGTTTCACGGGTGGAGTTCGGCAGTTCGATACCGATGGCATTCCGGCCTGGAATTACCGCAATGCGGGCGGATTGCGCGCTCATCGAACGGGCAATATCATCCGCGAGGCCGATGATGCGCGAGGATTTTGTGCCCGCTGAAGGTTCCAGCGCATAAAGTGTGACCACCGGGCCGGGCTGCACCTCGATGATCTTGCCGTTTACACCGTAATCCTCCAGCACTTTCTCCAGCATCTGTGCGTTCTGCGAGAGTGCGGATTCGGAAACACCCGCCTTGTTCTTCCGCACCGGGGTGGTGAGCAGGCTGAGCGGCGGAAGCTGGTAATTCCGGCGCATTTCCGCCAGATCGAAACTCTGCTGAATATCCTGATCCGCGCGGGTGGCCGCACGTTTTTTCGTGGTGATGACCTTGCGTGGCGCGGCTATTTCCTTGTCTTTTACAGGCTTTTCCTTTTTAGGCTTGCGGGTGGATTTTGGCAGGGCGGCTTCCTCCCCCTCATATTCGCTGCCTTCCGCCCACTGCCGGAGCCGCGCGCGAAGATCCATAACGGTACGCGGCAAAATAAGCAGCACCCCTCCAGCACGCACTACCATGCTGGATATGCCACGGAAAAACCCGATCATATTCCCCCACTGGGCGCGATTCAGCCCCATCGCATAAAACAGCGATACCGCTGCCAGCAGAATAACCGAAACACCATAGCCCCACGGAGTCAGCAGCGGCAGGAGCTTGCCCTGTATATATTTCCCGATGTATCCGCCCCAGCCTGGTGCAGGCCATGCTTCAGAGGTTTCTGCAAGCCTGTCCACAAGGGAAAACGCCCCCGCCAGTGAGGGAAGGCAGAGTGCCAGCAGCGTAATGCGCAGCCACATCCGGGAGATGCCCTGCCTGCGGAGTATCCTCCATCCCCAGGCGATGGGCGCGAGGACAAGCGGCATCACCGCCAGCCCGAATATCTGCAGCAGCGGAACGGCGAAGAACGCACCCGCATACCCTGCGGCATTCCGTATATGCGCATCCGTTGCATGATTGAAAGAACGGTCTTCCTGGCTATAGGTGACGAACGCCACCAGAAAAAACAGCCCGAATGCCACGCAGGAAAGTCCCGTTATCTCCGATGCGCGCCGCCGGAAAAATCTTATGATCGCCCGTGAAGTCATATACCCTGTTCTTTACACCATTTCTCTGAATAAAAAAAGATGATAGATGATCGGATGATGGATGAATGAAAAACCCGATTTCCATTCTCCAAATCCCTTGCCCTCTTTCCTTCGCCCAAGTATGCTTCGCGCGGGAGCTGGCAGCGGACGGATGCTCCGCCAACCCGGTCAGGTCTGAAAGGAAGCAGCCGTAACGGATGTCTTCCGGGTCGCTGTCAGCTCCTAAACGCAAAAGGATATACGAATGCAGAGCGCGTGGAAACTGGAAGGTGCATTCGCCGAAAAGGTGATCCTCGGCATGGTGGAGAAGGGTTTGTCCCGGCAGGATGCTGTAAAAATTGTAGAAATTGCGGGGCGTTTTCAGGAGCGCGTGGATGAGATGTTCGAGCGGGAACAAGTCTTTGCCGCAATCGAGGAGGGCAAGGTGGTGGAAACCGAACTGCGCAGGAAATACATCCGGGATATGCGCGATGAACCGGAAGCGGCGGATCAGTCAAGGGATGCAGGGGCAATTAACCCCAAGCGCCAGTTGTTCGATGACGTTGCGGATGCGCTTTATGCGGAAAAACCTTGTGAGATTGACCACTTAAGAAAGATTATCGTGCCACTGCTCAACACGCTGGAGCCGATGGCTATTGCAGCCGCCGGACGGGAATAAACGAGGGACAAACAGCATGACGGAACAGAATTACAAAGTCCTCGCACGGAAATACCTCTTTGTCATTCCAGCGAAAGCTGGAATCCAGCGCATCGCGGACGCGATGCTGAAAGAGCCTTTTCCGCCGCAGACGCGGCACTGCTGGATACCAGCTTTCGCTGGTATGA
>JAHFPR010000184.1 GCA_023269645.1 Alphaproteobacteria bacterium
GAAAGGATTTTGCGTCAGCAACAAAACTGTAGGATGCTGCAAATGCCTCCACGTCCGCAGCGTCCGCTCGTTCTTTTAATACAATACTCTTCAATCCAATAGCCTTGAATGTTTCAGCAAGCAGGGCATCCGTGTATTTTGAGTAGAGCTTTTCTTCGCTTGAATCATGCCCATACGATTCTGGAATATCTCCACACAGGCGCAGATGATCCAGAAGCGCGGCAACCCCTTCTTTTTTTATTTCCCCTTGCAGTTCGCTTTCAAGGTGCTCTGAATCATCACCGAAATTGCCGCTTAATTTGCGGATTTCCTCGCCCCAATATTCCCGGCGGGTTACAGCCGCTTTGCTAATAATTGGGGGCATAAATAATCTTTGGAATTATCTTCATCACGCCGCCGCCCTGTCCCCTACGAACAGCGCGTGGATCATCTCCACCAGCTTGTCGCGTTCCGCTTTGGTGACGAAGGCGTTGAAGCCGCATTTCTTGTAGCCGCCGGGGAGGTCTTCCTCCGTATGCGAGGAGAGCGCGATGACGTGCAGCATCATCAGCAGTTCGTCCTTGCGGATTTCCGCCGTGAATTCGATGCCGGTCATGCCGGGCATATCAATATCCGAAACCACAAGGTCAAAGCTGCGGGCGGGATCGCGGAGCAGCTCCAGCCCCTCGATGCCGCTTTCGGCGGTGGTGACATCATACCCCGCCACGCTCAGCACCGGCTTCATGAATTTGCGGAAGAAGGGGCTGTCATCCACCAGCAGGATGTGTGGTTTGCGCTTCGTGCCGCCGAGTGCCTTAGCCTCAGCTTTCCCCAGCCAGTTGCCGTGCGCGCGCGCGAAACACTGGCTGATGTCAATCAAATCCATCGTTACGCTGCCGATAACCACGCTGCCGATAAGCCCCGCCTCGCCGGTGGGGGAAACCACGTCCATTTCCTGCTTCACGATGTCGAGGATTTCCTCCACCACCAGCCCCACCACTTTATCTTCATCGGTGAAGACGATCACCTCCAGTATGCCTTCTTCGGGGAAGGGGGTGGCGGGGTCGAGGGTCACCAGGCGCATCAGGTGGCCGCGATACTGCACTACGCGCTGCGTTCCCGCCCACTCCAGCGTTGTCGCATCAATTTCCTCCAGCCGGGAAACGAGATCAAGCGGCACGGCCTTGGGTGCTTTCGCCCAGGTTTTGAAGGTGAGGAAATTGACGATACGGTCAACGAACCCGTCGCCCCCCTCGCCCTGTTGCGCGGCTTCGTCCTCGTGGAATACTTCGCCGCTCACCTTGATGATACCGTTCGGATCGAGGATCATGATGACGCTGCCATCGCCCAGAATGGTGCAGCCCGAATAAACTTCCAGGTTCCGCATGATCCCCGCGATGGGCTTCACCACGATCTCTTCCGTGTGGAACACCTGATCCACCAGCAGTCCGATATGCTGAGATCCGACTTCGCACACTACTACGAACGGCTCCAGAATCGCCGCGCCGGAGGAGGACTCCGCGTTATCATTATCCGCCGCGCTGTTGCGCGCGATCTTCAGGGTTCCGGCTACGGAAATCAGCGGCAGCAGCCGCCCCCGGATGCGCAGCACCGGCGCGCCATTGATCGTTTCCACCCGATAGATACCGCTGGTGTTATTTTCATCGGTGGGCGCGTCTTTCGCACCGTCACCGGAAGTTTTCGGTTTTGAAAACCCGGCTTTCTCGCGGAGGGCATCCTGTCCGTTATCGGTGCGGATGATTTCCGACACGCGAATCTGCGGGATGGCGAAAGTTTCCGTGGCACTGCGCACAATGAGCACAGACATGATAGCCAGTGTCAGCGGCAGCTTGATGATGAATTCCGAGCCGCGCCCCGGCTTGGAGGTGAGATCCACCGTACCACCGATTTTATGGATGTTGCTGATGACGACATCCATCCCCACGCCGCGCCCGGAAACGGCAGTGACTTTATCCGCCGTGGAAAAGCCGGGCTTGAAGATGAACTGGTGGATCTGCTTGTCTGTCATATGCGAAAGCTCTGCCTCGGTGGCCAACCCGTTCTCGATGGCCTTGGCTTTGATGCGATCAGCGTTCAGCCCGCGCCCGTCATCGGTGATTTTGATGATGATGTGCCCACCCTCGTGGTAGGCGGAAAGCGTGACCGTACCGGTATCGGATTTGCCCGCTGCATGACGCTGGTCGGGCGGTTCGATGCCGTGGTCGGTGGAGTTGCGCACCATATGGGTGAGCGGGTCTTTAATCGCCTCCAGCATCTGGCGATCCAGCTCCGTATCCGCACCGATCATTTTAAGCTCGATTTTTTTGTTAAGCTCAATGGAAAGGTCGCGAATGAGGCGGGGGAACTTCGCCCACGCGTTGCCAATGGGCTGCATCCGCGTCTGCATCACGCCTTCCTGAAGCTCGGAGGTGATGTGGTTGAGCCGCTGCAGCGGAGCCTGGAACTGTCCGGCGGCATTGCCCGCCGTGCGCACAAGCTGGAGAAGCTGGTTGCGCGTGAGCACAAGCTCGCCCACCATCTGCATGAGGTTTTCCAGCACGTCGAGGCCGACGCGGATGCTCTGCCCGCCTGCGTCTTTCTTGCCTTCCGGGCCGCCGCCTTCCTCCGCCGCTTTCAAGCCACTCGCCACCGCCTTCTGCTGCGCTTCTTTCGATAATGCGGGCTTGGGGGCGGGTTGTGGCACAGATACAGGAGCCACTGCAGAAACAGAAGCCGGAGCGGAATCGGAATAGGGCGCGCGCACCGGCTCGAAATCAATCGCTTCGTCGAGGTCGGGCGTTTTGTTGGCGGTGGCTTCAGTGGGGGCAGAATCGGAATAGGGCGCGCGCACGGGTTCAAAATCAATCGCTTCGTCGAGGTCGGGCGTTTTGTTGGCTGAAACAGGGGCGGGTGCGGCAGCCGGCGCGGAAGCAGCCCCCGCCGCTTCGCCGGGCACAAGGCCGGTTGCCGCGCATTCGTTGAGCCGCCGCGTCAGGTCGGAGTCGTCGCCTTCTGGCTCGGATTCGTTGGCTTCCAGATATTCGATGATGCCCTTGATAGTGTCGTTCGCTTCCAGAATGAGCGAAATAATCCCCGGCGTGGCTGCGAATTTTCCCTCACGCAGCTTGTCCATGATATTTTCGCCGGCATGGGCAACTTTCTCCAGCCGATGCAGTCCCAGAAACCCGCAGGTTCCCTTGATGGTATGCATGGAGCGAAAAATGTTGTTGATGATCTCCTTGTTGGCGGGATTCTTTTCCAGTGCCACGAAATCAAGATCCAGTGCCTGGAGGTTCTCGTTCGTTTCCACCAGAAATTCGCTTATAAGGTTATCCATAGCCCCGCCCTAATATATTGTTTCCCCACGGCGATTGTATCACATACCATTGGGATATTCAGCTATTAATTCAATGTTTGTTTCTGTTTTTGCGCAACGCAAATCCAGCCCGGATTTGTAGGCGGAGAATGCCAGAAAACGTGGGATGATGTTGTAGGGAGAATCGGGTGCGGGCGTATCTTCCCCCGCACCGCTCAAGGCCGCGACCGCCGTTTTATCCTCCCGCAGCCGGGTATGGGATCCTGTCACCGCCAGCGTGCGTTTCTTCCCGTGATGGCGCACGGAAAGTGTGCCTCCGAAGGGGAGGAAACCCGCCGTCACCAGCACCATCCCGCCGAGCACCTGGCGGAGCGGCATGGCGATGTCTTTCCGGAATCCTGCTTTTTCGCCCTCCGGCCAATCGAGCGTAACGGGGCTGCGCGCGAGGAAGCGGCGGGCGATCTGCCGCGTTTCCTCCACATCTGCCGCCGGGATGCCGTCCTTCAACTGGCCGAACGCGATGCGGTAAAGTTGCAGCCGCGCCATACCTTCCTGCGCGCTCAGGGCGAGCAGCACCCGCGCCTGGCTCTGCATGGCGGGGTCACCCTCCTCACCGAGCAGTTCAATGCCATTGCCAAACGCGCCGATCGGCCCGGCGAGATCGTGGCATATCCGTGTCACCAGGGCTTCGGCGAAGGTTCCGTCGGGGAGGGGGTGGGGCATGGAGTTCTCCTGAAAAATAGGATGTAAGGGTACAAGGATATAAGGGTGTAAGGATACAAGGGAAGAAAAATCGCTTACACCCTTAATCCCTTACATCCTTACACCCTTCAATGCAACCGCACTCCCTGCGTTTCGCCATAGTTGGTGCGGGCATCGTAGGCTTCCTGCGCGTCGTCCTCGTCTTCCAGGATGCTGTTGCCGCGTTTTTTCGCCTGACGGTCGAGATCGTCGCAGGAATCCATCGGCGGAAGCACCTTCAGCATCGCCTCCACCTTGCGCGCGTGTTGCAGGGCGATCACGGCGT
>JAHFPR010000185.1 GCA_023269645.1 Alphaproteobacteria bacterium
AAGCCGACATCCCACGTCAGCGCGGAAATTTCCAGAAGGGTCATATCTTTCGCTCCTTGCCGGCCTTATCCTGCCAGCACTTCCTTCACCTTGCCAGCAAGCTGGCTCAGGGTAAAGGGTTTTGGCAAAAAATGAAACGCGCGGTCAACGCCAAAGGAATCCATGAACGCGCCTTCGCCATAGCCGGAAATAAAGATAACGCGGATGTTGGGGTAGCGTTTTTCGAGTTCCTTGGCGAGCGCGGGGCCGGTCATGCCGGGCATCATCACGTCCGTCACCACGATGTCCGGGGCACTGCCGCGCTCCTCGACAATACGGAGTGCCTCCTCGCCTGAATCCGCCTCCAGCACCGTGTAGCCCTTGTTCTGCAGGGCGCGGCTGGAGAACATCCTCACCGGGTCTTCGTCTTCCACCAGCAGCACAACGCCGGCTCCGGTCAAATCCTGCACCACGGCCTTGGCAGCGGTGGCGGGCGCGGCTTCCGCAGCGGAGGGTTCATGCCGCTTCAGGTAAATGGAGAACACCGTGCCCTTGCCCACCGTGCTCTGCACGAACACGTAGCCGCCGGTCTGCTGGATGATGCCGCATACGGTGGAAAGCCCAAGCCCCGTGCCTTCGCCGACGCTTTTGGTGGTGAAGAACGGCTCGAACACCTTGGTGAGGATGGTGTGCGGCATACCACAGCCTGTATCCTCCACTTCGATGCAGACATAATCGCCGGGCGCGATGCGGTCGTCCTGCTGGGCGGGGATAACATCCCTCGGCAGGGAGAAATCCCTGCCTGCCGTCACATTCCTCGTGCGCAGGATCAGCGTTCCGCTGCTATTTCCGTCGCCCCGTTTCATGGCATCGCGGGCGTTGACGGCGAGGTTGATGATCACCTGCTCAAGCTGCCCCTGATCTACCTTCACCGGCCACAGATCATGCCCGTGCTGAAGCTGCAGCGTGATATTCTCGCCGATGAGCCGGCGGAGCAGGTTGGAAAGCTCGGCCAGCGTATCGGTGATGTCCACTACCTCCGGCTGAAGGGTCTGGCGGCGCGAGAACGCCAGCAACTGGCGCACCAGGTTCGCCGCCCGGTTGGCGTTCTGCTTGATCTGCATGATGTCGGCGAAGGATTGCTCTCCGGGCTGATGGCGCAACAGCAGCAGGTCGCAGAATCCGACCATCGCCGTGAGCAGGTTGTTGAAATCATGCGCGATGCCGCCCGCAAGCTGCCCCACCGCCTGCATTTTCTGCGAGTGGACGAAGCGCCGCTCCAGTTCCTTCTGCGCGGAAGTTTCCACCAGATACGCCACCCATGCCGTGTCGCCGCCCTGCCCCTGCACCGGATGGATATAGAGCGTTCCTGTGGCATTTTCGTTTTGCGCCAACCGCACTTCAAGCGGCGCGGCACTTCCCCCCGTGGCGAGCCTCGCGGCGATTTCCTGGCACTGATCCGGGGCGATGGCCTCCGCAAGCGGCCAGCCGTGGCGCTCGTCTTCCCGCTTACCAGCCATACGGCGGAAGGATGCGTTGGATTCCGACACCCGGAATGCGTCATCCATCAGTGCCACCCCGACCGGAGAATGCTCCAGAAACTGCTGCCACGCCGCTTCCAGTTGCGCCGGGCTGCCCGTACCGCTGCTGCCCGCACCCTTGCCGCCGCCATTGGCGTTCTCCGCTACGCCATTCGTCGTGACAAACCCCAGATGCAGGTAATCCTTGCCCTGCTCGTTCGGCAGGATAAGCTGCCGCAACTGCACCCGCACCGGATTGCCGCTTCTGGATTTGAATGCGATGCCGCCCTCCCACCGCTGGTGGAAATTGGTCTCGCGGAAGCCTTCCCCGAATAGCATATCCTTGAACTTCCCGGAATGGAGCAGCATCTCGCCCGGTGCGTAGCCCAGCATCCGCTCCAGCGGGGGATTGACGAACAGCAGCAGCCCGTCGGCGGAGGTTTTGTATACGCCGCACGGGGCTTCCGCGAACAAATGTTCCAGTGAGCGGGTGATGTCGTTGGCGGGAATGTTCGGCGCGGCAAGCGCATCGGAATGCGGCAGCATCCCCCGCACCACGAAATAGCCGCGCGGGCGGGCGATAGGCTCCACCACCAGCTTGACCACCTGCCGCTTCCCGTCAAATGTTTTTACCGAAACGGTATCCTCTACTTTCTCGTGAGTAATGAGGGGAACCAGCGCGCGTTCCCGCGCCTGCCTGTCCAGCCCCATTTCCTCCAGCATACTATCCGCGCCCCTGGCTCCGGCGCGCATATCCAGGCCAAAAAATTCACGGAAACCGGGGTTGCAGTAAATCACCTGGCGGGTGCGCTTGACGATGAAAACAAATTTGACCCCCGTACCTGCCGCACCTGCGAACAGGGCGTTCTCGAACTCGCCGGAGAAAAGGGTGTCGCGGAGCTGCTCCATCGTGATTTCAACAAGCGCCGTCACGAACACGAACACGCAGCCGACCACCAGCAATACATTCTGCACACCGCCCAGCGTATCCATCTCCAGAATGGCGGCAGTGACGATGATGAAGAAAACAATGCCGTAGATCGCAGTAGTGATGGGTCCCGGCTGCTTGCCGCGCCGGATAAAATCGGGCTGTTCGGCGGCATCCTGCTTTCCCCGGACGTATCGACGCTCATCTTTTGTCATATGCGATTATTAAAGCGTTGCGAGGGAAATATCCAGTTGCCAGTAGCGTTTACTGCAACTTTTTCTTGAGGCGGTAGACGTAGGCAATGACTTCCGCAACCGTCTGGTAGTGTTCGAGGGGGATTTCCTCATCAATCTCGCACGCTTCATACAGCGCACGCGCCAAAGGCCGGTTCACCACGGTGGGCACATCGTGCTCCTCGGCCACTTCGATAATCTTGAGTGCCATGCTGTCCTGTCCCATCGCCAGCACCACAGGCGCGCGCATCGTCGCCTGATCGTATTTCAGCGCAACGGCATAGTGCTCCGGGTTACGCACAACCACATCCGCTTCCGGCACGGCGGCCATCATGCGTTTTCGGGCGCGTTCATGGCGAATCTGGCGGAGCTTGGCCTTGATGTGCGGATCGCCTTCGGATTGCTTGTATTCCTCTTTCACCTCCTGCCGCGTCATGCGGAGGGATTTCAGATATTCAAACCGCTGGTACATGGCATCGAGCACGGCGAGGATAAGCATCACCGAGGCCGCCGCGATGGCGATCTTGAGTGCCAGCATCCCAAGCACCTGGAGGATGCCCGCCATGCTGGCCGTCACCAGCCCTTCCAGCCGCGACATTTCCGGCTTCACCGCGAGGTACGCCACCACACCAACCACGGTAATCTTGAGCACCCCCTTCAGAAACTCCACCAGCGAGCGCATGGAAAACAGCCGCTTTAGCCCCTTCAACGGCGAGATTTTTTCGAGCTTCGGGATAAGTGGTTCCACCGAAATCACCACCCCGTTCTGCAGGATGCTCGATAACAGCACCAGCACCACCACCAGCGCAACAGGGGTAATCATCAACATTGCCACGGAAATCGTGACCTCGCGCAGGAGCAGGGTTGCTGCGGCAGGGGTATCCACGTGGATTTCCTCCGGCGAAGCCAGGAAGCGCGCGAGCAGCCGGGTGGCCTGGCTTCCGTAATGCGGCATCATCCAGGCGATTTGCAGCGCGAGGAACGCCAGTATCAGGAAATTGGTAATCTCACGCGAAAAGGAAACCTGCCCTTTCTTCGTCGCATCCTCGATGCGGCGATGGGTAGGGTCTTCTGTTTTTTCAAGATCGCTTTCTTCGGCCATATGTCAGTGGTGAGAGTTGAGAATTGAGTGGAAAAGATTGCTAGTGGGCTTCGAAGAACAGGGACGCACATTTCAACCCGGTGATATTCAGGCACGTGGTATCAATTGGCTTCAGTTGTGCTTTCCGGTCGCTTTCGGTGAGCGTCCCGGATTGGGCAGGTGCTACGAGTGCCTTTAAGCGTTTGAAGGCATCCACAAGCTGTTGCGCTTCCGTGTAGCTGATCACGTGCTGAAACTTTCCCTTCTGTCCATCCACCACAAGTTGGCAGGCGAGAATATTCTCGTCGCCTGCGGGCGCAGCGCACGGTGATTTCTCTTCCGCCTTACATCCCCCCGCAAACAAGGGCGAAGCCGCCAGCACCAGCGCGGCGACGACTACAATGCGCTTTGGGTGGTTCCTGGCCATCCTCCTCCTGCAAGCGACGAACAAAACACTGACCTATCCTAAACAAGTGTAGAGCAAGAGTGCCGCGCCGATTTTTTAACTCAACTCTAAACTCTCAACTCTCACCACTATCTTTCTCCTGCGCCGCCTGGGTTTTCTGCATCATGTCCAG
>JAHFPR010000030.1 GCA_023269645.1 Alphaproteobacteria bacterium
CAGGCGCAGTCGCTTCCGGGGAAGCTGCCGCAGCACCTTCCGAAGCACCTTCGTCCTTCTTCCTGAACGCACCTTTCAGATCTTTCGGTGTGCGCTGCTTGCGTGATTCTTCCGCGTTCTTATCGTTCGCGGCGGCGCGGCCAAGCGAGGCTTCCAGCCCGGCGAGGATCGCATCCGCAATCAGGGTGCAATACAGTTTGATGGAGCGGATGGCATCGTCGTTGCCGGGGATGATGTGCTCAATGCCTTCCGGATTGCAGTTGGTATCCACCACCGCGATCACCGGAATGCCGAGCTTGCGCGCTTCCAGCACCGCAATATCTTCCTTGTTCGTATCAATGATGAACAGCAGGTTCGGCTTGCCGCCCATATCCTTGATGCCGCCGAGCGTTTTTTCCAGCTTATCCATCTTGCGGGTGAGCTGCAGGCGTTCCTTTTTATTCAAAAGGATTTCGGGATCGTTAAGCTGCGTTTCAATATCGCGCATTGTCTTGATGGATTGCGATACGGTCGGCCAGTTGGTGAGCGTGCCGCCCAGCCAGCGGTGGTTCACGAAATACTGCCCGCAACGCTTCGCCTGCTCGGCCACGATTTCCGAAGCCTGGGTTTTCGTACCCACAAACAGGATGCGCCCGTTATTCGCCGCAACATCGCGCGCGGCTTCCAGTGCCTTGTACAGCAGCGGGACGGTTTTCTGGAGGTTGATGATGTGCAGATCGCTGCGCGTACCATAGATATACGGAGCCATCGCCGGGTTCCAGCGCATGGATTTATGCCCGAAATGCACACCGGCATCGAGCAGTTGCTTCATGGTAAATTTAGGTACAGCAGACATGGTTACGTTCCTTTTATTGGTTGTTCCTCCGCAGGCGTTTACTGGCTTAGTGATCAGAGTTTAGAGTTGAGAGTTTAGCGAAATGAGACCGCGCCTCTATTATACTCCACTCTAAACTCTCCACTCTCACCACTAAAACAGCACCAATGCGCAACTTTCCCTGTGAAAGCAGCACCTGCCTGCGTGTGTATTCCGCTCGGAAACCGGGCGGGGCGGGTTCTATACACCGATTTGAATGGGTTTGCAAGGATTCTCATGATTGCTGAATAAAATTTCTTGACACAGGTGCGGAAAACAGTATGGTGACGCTCCCTTCAGGGGCAAAAATAAGACTTCAGCGGTAATTCAGATGGCTAAAAAGAACACGATTCTCGTTAAACTCGTCAGCACGGCGGATACCGGCTATTTTGTCGTTCGCAAGCGCAATCCGAAAAAACAGACGGAAAAACTCTCCTTCCGCAAGTTCGATCCGGTGGTTCGCAAACACGTGCCGTTCAAGGAAGAAAAACTAAAATAAATATAATAAGGTTTTAGGTTTCTGGAACAGGTTTCAGCACAGGTTCGTTGCTGGAACCTTTTTTATTTTGCCGAAACCCGACACCTGAAACCCCTCCCTGTTGCAATCCTGCCACGTGCGCGCGGAAAAAACTGCCGCTACGTATCGCTGCCCCCTCCGGAAACGCACCCCGCATAAACAGCAATAATATCGCTGCATCAGGTGCTTATACCCCATCCCTCCTCCCCGTCCTAAACCATTCCCACTTCGTAACGAAGGCCGGAATCCCGGCTTTCTGCCACTAAAAACGGTTTACATATCAATATGTAGTGGTTTATAAATGAAACAATACCCAGATGTTGGGAGGCTGGGTACGCAGATCGCTATGTAAGCGGCTGTTTTCGCCATGTAGGTGCGCTAGTTGACAGGTTAAAACCGGTTACAGGGAGGGTGCAAGTCAAGCCTATGAATGCTTTAGTACAATCCGTACAGAATATGGGATCCATGCGCCTGATGACGATGGCACTGGTGGGAACGGGTCTTATCGTCGCGTTCCTGTTTCTCGCCATGCGGATGACCTCGCCAGTGCTCTCGCCGCTTTACAGCAACCTCTCCCCGGACGACAGTGCCGTGATCGCCACCGAACTCGGCGCGATGGGCGTGGAATTCGACGTAGCCTCCAGCGGTTCGCAGATTCTTGTAAAAAGCTCGGACGTGCTGCGGGTGCGCATGGCACTCGCCCAGAAAGGCCTGCCGAGCAAGGGTTCCATCGTGGGATACGAGATATTCGATAAGGATTCCGCGCTTGGCACTTCCAATTTCGTCTTGAATGTCAATCTATTGCGCGCGCTTGAGGGTGAGCTTGGGCGCACCATCACCGCGCTTTCCTCCATCAAGGCGGCGCGGGTGCACCTCGTCATCCCCAAGTACGATTTATTCCGGAAAGATCAGGTGGAGCCTTCCGCTTCGGTGGTGCTGACCCTCAATAACCGCACGGAAGTCCCGAAAAACGAAACCAGTGCCATTAAGCACCTGATAAGTTCCGGCGTACCGGGTCTGAAGCCCTCCAAAGTGACCATCGTGGATAATACCGGACGGCTGCTGGCGCGCGGGGAAACGGGCGAGGACGCAGAGGGCATGAGTGCCTCCAACGCCGAGGAATACAACGTCAATGTGGAAAACCACATCCGTAAAACAGTCGAGGAAATGCTGGAGCAGACGGTCGGCATCGGCAAGGTGATCGCGCAGGTATCGGCAGACATCAGCTTCGACCGCGTCAACTCCAATTCCGAGGAGTTCAACCCGGACGGCCAGGTGGCGCGCTCCGTGCAGAATTCGTCAGAAACTGATTCCTCCAGTGAAGGCGGTGCGGGCGGGGCGGTGAGCGTCGCCACGAATCTGCCGGAAGCCAAGGGTAGCAAAGGCGAGAGCGGCAACGCAAGCAGCAACCAGAAAACGGACGAAACCACCAATTTTGAAATCTCGAAAACCGTCACCAGCAAGGTGAGCGAGGTGGGCACGGTAAAGAAGCTCTCCGTGGCGGTGCTGGTGGATGGGAAATACGACATCACCAAGGATGCGGACGGCGTGGAAACCCGAAAATACATCCCGCGCACGGACGAGGAGCTGGAGCAGCTTAAAACCCTGGTGCGCACCGCCATCGGCTTCAACGCCGAGCGCGGCGACAAGGTGGAAGTCATCAATATGCCGTTCAACAACATGGTGGATAACGTCGCCGCACAGGAGGGCACTTTCGACTGGCTGAAGCGTGACCTTCAGGGTATACTTAAAACCGTGATGGTTGGCATCGTGGCGATCCTCGCCATCCTGCTCGTCATCCGCCCGCTGGTAAACCGCGCGTTTGAGATTTCGCCGGCAGATCTGGAAGCTGCCTCTGCGCAGCAGGCCGCCGGGGCGGGAGCAGGCGGCGGAATGTCCTTCGCCGGGCCGCTGGAAAGCGAGGAGATCAACCTGGACGTTATCCAGAGCCGGGTGGATAGCACCCCCACGCGCCGCGTCAACGAGTTGATGGAGAATAATCCGGAAGAAACGCTCTCGGTTATCCGGACGTGGCTGACGGAAAAATCTTAGGAGGAGGTTTCGGGTTTCGGGTTTCGGGTTTCAGGAAAAAATACTGAAACCTGAAACCTCCTCCTGAAACCTGAAAAACATGGCACCAAGAAAAAGCCTGGACGCAAGTAAACTGAGCGGCATTCAAAAAGCCGCCGTTGTAATGATGTCTGTGGAGGAGGATGTCGCCTCCAAGATTTTCGCCCTGATGAGCGAGGACGAAATCAAGGAGGTTTCGCAGACAATGGCCTCGCTGGGTTCGGTGGAGCCGGACGTGGTGGAAACGCTGATGGAGGAATTCTCCAACCAGCTTTCGGAGGGCGCGGGTATCGTGGGCGATCTGCAATCCACGCAGAAGCTGCTCACCAAGGTGCTGGGCGCGGAGAAAGTCGCGGCACTGATGGAAGATATGAGCGGCCCGGCGGGGCGGAATACCTGGGATAAGCTGAACAATGTGAGTGAGGAAATGCTGGCCGCCTACATCAAAAATGAATACCCGCAGACGGCGGCACTGGTGCTCACCAAAATCCGTACCGCCCACGCCGCGCGGGTGCTTTCCGTGCTGCCGGAGGATTTCGCGCTTGATGTCATCCAGCGCATGATCACCATCGAGCCGGTAAAGCGCGAGGTGCTTTCCGAAATCGAAAAAACGCTACAGGCGGAATTCATGAGCAACCTCGCCGCCACCACGGAAACGGACAGCTACGAAATGGTCGCCGAGATTTTCAACAATTTCGACCGCAACACGGAAACGAAATTCATGGGGCTTCTGGATACTTCCGACCCGGAATCAGCCAACAGAATCAAGGAGTTGATGTTCACCTTTGATGATCTGGTGCAGCTTGACGCGGCGGGCATCCAGATGCTCATCCGCAGTGCCGATAAGGAGAAGCTCATCATCGCGCTCAAGGGCGCGGGCGACCCGATACGCGAGCTGTTCTTCGCCAATATGTCCGAGCGCGCCGCCAAGATTATGAAAGAGGATATGGAAAGCAAGGGACCGCTCCGGATGCGCGACGTGGATCAGGCGCAGATGGCGATTGTTACCAAAGCGAAAGAACTCGCAGATTCCGGCCAGATTGTGATACCGGAAGGCACCGAGGAAGAAGAACAGATGGTGTATTAATTTCGTTAATCGTTAGTCGTGATTCGTTAATGGACTCACGGTTAACGATTAACGATTAACAAATAACGAGCCAATGACCGACATCAAACCGTTTACATTCCAGAGTTTCGGCAGTGTGCCGGCCAGGCGGCCTGCGGGCTTTTCTCCGTTCATCACGGAGGAACTGCCGGAGCATGAACGGAAGATTTACACCTCGCAGGATCTAGCAAAGCACGAGCAGGCGGGGCGCGAGAAAGGCTATAAGGAAGGGGTGGAGGCCGGGATTGCGCAGGGCAAAAGCGAAGAACTGGCACTCAACCAGAAACTTGCGGCCATGCTCGCCACGCTCGATAAAAAATTCGAGGCGGCCTACCAGCATTTCACCGTTACACTGGCGGCTTCCGCACAGGATACGGCGCGGCTCAGCCTCACCATCGCCCGGAAAGTGGCGGAGGATGCGCTGGATGCGAACGGCGCGGCGCGCATCGAAGGGCTGGTGCGGCGGTGTATGGATCTGCTGTTCCAGAAATCGGAGGTGACGCTGGCCGTGCATCCGGAGGTGCTGGATGCCCTGAAAGTGCGTTTTGATGCTATGGCGGAACGCCACGGATTTCAGGGGAAAATCCTTTATCAGGCGGATGCTGCGCTCGCTCCCCACGATTGCCGGATTGCCTGGGAAGGCGGCGGCGCGCGGCTGGATACGCCCGGAACATGGGCGGCAATTGAGATGATAGTGCAGGAGAACGGATTGGAAGCACCTAAACAGGAACAGGTTTCAGGAACAGGTTCCAGCTGAAGAATCAAGAGCCTGTTTCAGAAAATGATGCTAAAACCTGTTCCTGAAACCTGTTCCTAAAGGAGAACTACATGGCCGACACAGATACAATGGAACAAAATGCCCCCGCCGCGAATTCCGCGCCGCCGATGACGCAGCGCGGGGAAGATGTGAACCTGGAATCCGTCTATGACATTCCGGTGGAAGTTTCGGTGGTGCTCGGCAAGGCCGCAATGCCCATCGAGCAGCTCCTTCAGATGGGCGCGGGCGCGGTAATTGAGCTGCAGCGGAAGGTCGGCGAGCCGGTGGATGTGTATGTAAACGGGCGCATCGTTGCGCGCGGGGAGGTGGTGATAGTCGAGGATAAAATCGGCATCACCATGACGGAAATTATCAAACTGGAGGGATAGGTCGTTATTAGTTAATCGTTATTCGTTAATGGGAAAACCTTACGATTAACGATTAACGATTAACGATTAACGCACATGAGATTACTCGTCATCGGAAAAATAGACAGCCAGGTCGCGGCGGCGAGCACCATTGCCCGCAATCAGGGAGCTTCGGTCAACCACGCGCCGGATAGTGAAACCGCGCTCGCCCTGCTGCGTTCAGGCAAGGGCGCGGACATACTGCTGGTGGATGTGCGGCTCGACATCCGCGAGCTTATCACGCGGCTGAACCAGGAGCGCATCGCCGTGCCGGTGGTGGCGTTCGGGATTCAGGCCGATAGCCAGGCCGCCGTGAACGCCATCAAGGCGGGTGCGAAGGAATATTTGCCGCTGCCGCCGGATGAGGACATGATCGCCGCTGTGCTCGCCGCCATCAGCAACGACGGGGTGAATCTGGTCTACGCCTCGGACGCGATGAAGAATGTTATGGCACTGGTGGAGCGCATCGCCCCTTCGGATGCAAGTGTGCTGATTACCGGCGAATCCGGCACGGGCAAGGAAGTCATCGCGCGGCACATCCACGAAAAAAGCCGCCGCAAGGATCAGCCGTTCATCTCCCTCAACTGCGCAGCGATTCCGGATAGCCTCCTGGAATCCGAACTGTTCGGGCACGAAAAAGGCGCGTTCACCGGCGCACTGCACCGGCGCATCGGCAAGTTCGAGGAGGCCAATCACGGTACGCTGCTGCTCGATGAAATCAGCGAGATGGATATACGGCTTCAGGCGAAGCTGCTGCGCGCCATTCAGGAGCGGGAGATTGACCGCGTCGGCGGAACGCAGCCGGTGAAGCTCGACCTGCGCATCCTCGCCACCTCCAACCGCAACCTCAAGGAAGCGGTGGCGAAGGGAGCCTTCCGCGAGGATTTATTTTTCCGTCTCAATGTGATAGAGATAAAAATTCCACCGCTGCGTGAACGCAGGGACGACATCAAACTCCTCGCGGAGCATTTCGCCATCAAGTATGCCGAGGCGAACGGCCTGCCCACGCTTCCCCTCGGCGAAACGGCGTTGCAGAAGATGCTGCGCTATCCCTGGCCGGGCAACGTGCGAGAGCTGGAAAACGCTATCCACCGCGCCGTGCTGCTTTCCATCGGCGGGGAAATTTCCGAAGAAGCCCTGCGGCTGGAGGGTGAGGTGGCGGGCGCGGCGGCGGCATCTTCGTCATCGGGCGGTACGCTGGTAGGCCGCACGGTGGAAAATGTGGAGCGCGAGATGATCCTCCAGACTCTCGATCACTGCCTTGGAAACCGCACCCATGCAGCAACTATTTTAGGCATATCCATCAGGACATTACGCAATAAACTTAATCAGTACAGCGAACAAACGGGCACAGGCTGATGGCCGATACGGATACAGCAGCGGTGGAAGGCGCGGTCGGAGGCTTCCTTGGGCTGAGGCGGCGCGCGGCTGGTTATGGCGATATTTATTTCGCCGTGGGGGTGATGGGCATTCTGGCGGTGATGCTGTTCCCGATGCCCACTTCACTGCTGGATGTGCTGCTCGCCGTTTCCGTCACGCTTTCCGTGCTTATCCTGCTCAACGTGCTCTTTATCGAGAAGCCGCTGGATTTCAGCTCCTTCCCCACGATACTGCTGATTGCGGCGATATTGCGCCTGGCACTCAACATCGCCACCACACGCACCATCCTTTCCCACGGGCATGAGGGGCCGGGCGCGGCAGGGCACGTTATCCAGGCATTCGGCACACTGGTAATCGGCAACAACATCGTCATCGGGATGATCGTGTTTTCGATTCTCACCCTCATCAATTTCATCGTCATCACGAAGGGTTCCGGGCGCATCGCAGAAGTTTCCGCCCGGTTCAGCCTGGATGCGATGCCCGGCAAGCAGATGGCCATTGATGCCGACCTTTCCGCCGGCCTCATTGACGAGCCCACCGCCCGCGCCCGCCGCAAAGAGCTGGAAAGCGAAAGCACCTTCTTCGGCGCGATGGACGGCGCGAGCAAGTTCGTGCGTGGCGATGCGATTGCCGGGATCATCATCACCTTCATCAACTTCATCGGCGGCATCATAATCGGCGTGGTGCAGCGGCATATGGCCTTCGTAGATGCCGCCCACAGCTATACCACGCTCACCATCGGCGATGGGTTGGTAGCACAGATTCCCTCGCTGATCGTTTCCACCTCTGCCGGTCTTCTGGTAACAAAATCCGGCGTAGTCGGCTCGGCGGATAAGGCCATCGTCGCCCAGCTTGGTCGCTTCCCGCGCGCGATGATTATGATCAGTGCCTTTGCCTTTATCATGGGGATGATCCCCATGCTGCCCACCCTGCCCTTCTTTACCCTTTCCATCATGGCAGGGTTGACGGGCTGGTATCTGCTGAAAAATCCGCTCAAAAGTCCGGCGGAAGTCCTGAAAGCAGAGGAAGATGCCAAGAAAGCCGAGGAAACCGCTACCAAAGCAGCGGAAGCAGCGGAGGAGCCGGTGGAAAAGGCACTCAGCCTGGATGCCATCCGGCTGGAACTTGGCTACGGGCTGCTGCCGCTCATCAATTACGGCAAAGGCCAGAAGCTCACCGACCAGATCAAATCCCTCCGCAAACAGATAGCAAAGGATTTAGGCTTCATCATGCCCGCCGTGCGCATCCAGGACAATATGCAGCTTCCCGCCAACACCTACATCATCAAGGTGAAGGAAATCGAATGCGGGCGCGGTGACATCCGCCCGGATATGCTGCTGGTGATGGACCCTAAAGGCGGAAAAATTGATCTCCCCGGCGAGGATACGATTGAGCCGACCTTCGGCCTGCCTGCGCGCTGGGTTCCCGCCGCCAACCGGGAGGAGGCACTGTTCCGGAATTATACCGTCGTGCCGCCGCCGACCGTCATCACCACGCACCTCACCGAACTCATCAAGGAGAATATGGCCGATCTCCTCTCCTACAGCGAGGTGAAGAAGCTGCTGGACGGCATCGGCGAGGAGCATAAAAAACTGGTGGAGGATACCATCCCCAGCCAGATCACGGTGAGCGGTGTGCAGCGTGTGTTGCAGAATCTGGTGGGCGAACTGATTTCCATCCGTGACCTGCCGACCATCCTCGAAGCCATCGCCGAAAGCAGCAAGCTCACGCACAGCCTCACGCTCATCAGCGAGCACGTGCGGACACGCCTTGCGCGCCAGATCAGCTACGCCAACGCCAACGCCAATGGCGAGATCACGCTGCTCTCGCTTTCGCCGCGCTGGGAGCAAGCCTTCCAGGAGAGCCTGGTGGGGAGCGGAGAGGAGAAGCAGCTCGCCATCGCGCCAAGCATCCTGCAGGATTTCATCAAGCAGGTGCGGGCAACTTACGAAAAACACGCGATGCGCGGGGAGTTGCCCGTGTTGCTCGTCAGCCCCGCCATCCGCCCCTATATCCGCGCGGTGGTGGAACGCTTCCGCCCCGCCACGGTGATTTTATCACAGAATGAAATCCACCCGAAGGCGAAATTGCGCACGGTGGGGCAGGTGTGAAGGAAGTGGTTAGCGTTTAGAGCGTTTTCGATTGAATCCTGCACTGGAAACAGGGGCTGCCGTCATTCCTGCGAAAGCAGGGAATCCAGTAAAGCCGCGCCTGCGCGGGAATGACGATTTTTTGAAATTAGGACACTACCCCATTCCTCTTGCACTTTCTTGAATTATGGGTTAAAATTATCGTGAGGATAAGGGGACAAAATTCTATGCAACGCACTTCTACACAACGCGGTTTTTCACTGGTTGAGATGAGCATCGTGCTGCTCATCATCGCCCTTGTCACCGGCGGATTTGCCTATAGCAGGATGCTCCTCCGGTCGGCGCAGGTGCAATCCATTACAACCGACATCAACCAGTATAAATCAGCCATCAATGCCTTCGTGATAAAATATGACGGGCTGCCCGGCGATATGGTGAATAACAGCACCTACTGGCCGCACGCGATGGATGGCATAACTGCGGTTGTCTGGGCGGGCGACGGCAGTGAATCCATTGGCGACATAAACGGCGACGGCAATGGACGTATTGACAATTACGAACCGCTCTATGCATGGTTGATACTGGATATTTCCGGCGTTGCTCCGGGTCTTTCCACCAAGCTGCGTGGCCACTCCGTTGGTTCCGATGGCAGCTCCATCCTTGGTTACCTTAATGAGGTATTCGGCATTCCTTCCGCAAATGCCTGTTATCCTGTAGCTCCGGGATCAAATATTCCGCCCACCCAGATAGATGGCGGCGGGTATCAGCTTTCGCACTCGCACACCACCCTGTATGGGCGCAACGATAACGCCATCATTGTAGGGAAGCTGGAAGGCCCCGCGCCTTCCGGTATGCGCGGCCCCCTCCTGACCCCTGCCGAAGCCATACAGCTTGATGCTAAAATGGATGATGGCATCGCCAACACCGGCACTGTGGTGGCGGATAGTGGTGTTGCCTCTGCCACTCCCTGTCTTTCGGGCAGCAACCAATACCTTAAAGACGATACGAACGTCAGTTGCTACCTGCAATTCTGGCTGGCCAAACCGTGAAAAAAAAGGGGGCAGCCCCTCCAACAGAACTACCCCCCAGGGGACACCTTCCCCAACTTTTCACGTCATCGCCTGAATTGCGGAGTAATTCTAGGGCGATCCCTATCGCGTATCATTACGCAGCTTGATGGATTCCCCTAGAATTCCGCCAGAGGCGGAATTCAGGGAATGACGTAATATCAATGCGTATGCTGCACCTCATCCACGGCAATCTGGTTGCGACCGCTGTTCTTGGCGATGTAAAGCCGCGTATCCGCCAGCTTGAACAGGGTGGAGGCACTGATGTCCTGCCCTGGCACGGCGGATGACACGCCGATGGATACCGTGCATTGCACCGCCGCCTGATCCAGCCCCAGCACAAACTCATGTTTCTGCACGCGCTCGCGGATGCGTTCGCTCACCCAGACACCACCCTGCACGGAGGTATCCGGCAGCAGTACCGCGAATTCCTCTCCGCCAATGCGCGCCTGCATATCCGTTTCGCGCAGGCAGGCCTGCACGATGCGGGTGATGTCCACCAGCACCTTATCGCCCACATCCTGGCCGTATATCTCGTTGATTTTCCGGAAATTATCAATATCCACCAGCAGCAGTGTAATATCCATTTCGGTGCGGTGGATGCGCTTAAGTTCCTTCTCCAGCACGTTAAAGAACTCACGGCGGTTGGCGATGCCGGTGAGCGCGTCCGTATTGGCGATGCGCTCCAGCTCCTCGCGGATTTGCGCTTCCGCCTCCACGCGATCCGTCACATCCCGCAGCGACCCCACGGAGCCGATCACCTTCCCCGTTTCATCGAACCACGGATGCGAAATATCCGAAACCCACACCTTGCGGCCATCCTTTGTGCGGATGAGGTAATCCGCCTGCCATTTGCCAACGTCGCCCTTGCGACGCACCTGCTCCAGCTCCTCGAAGGAATGGACGATACGCATCCCGTTTGTCACCAGCTTGGTTTCGGCGATGAGCGAGCGGAAGTTGATTTTCTTCATTTCTTCCGGCGCGAAACCGAGCAGCTTCGTCACCGCCGGGCTGATGTAATCGTATTTCATGGTATCGTAGCGGAGGCGGTAAACCGTATCGCCCGTGTAGGAGGTGAGCAGCGCAATTTCCCGCGTGAGTTTTTCGACCTGGGAAAGATGCTGCTGCACACTGCGCCCGGATGCGCCCGCGCTGGCCGAGGATTTTCTGGCGGGCGCGGAAGCCCCCCTGCCCTGCCCCCTGCGCTGGGGAAATAACTGCCCGGAAGCATGGTTAGCAGCCTTGCCCTGCAGCCTGTTCCGCCCCGTTGGTTCGTCCTCCGACATCACGCACTCCCCCTTTGAGGGCACAACGCGCACCCCAAGATATAGTTATCCACAGCCTCCCCCGCCACAACATCTTGCGGGTGAGATTCGGTATAGCAAGCGCGATGGCCACCCGTCAACCCGATAAAAATTTTCTGTGTGGAGTTTTTCTCTTCTGTGCTTTCCGCGCATCACTCCGGATGCGGAATGGTATCGTTCTTACCCGCCGCCTTACCACCTGACAATTTTTTGTCAGGTGGTAAGTTGCAGGAGCCACCGTCATTGCGCGCGCAGCGAAGCAATCCAGCACACACCGCGTCTACAGCGATAAGGCTTTGCGCGGGATGTGGCCTTCCGGATGCCGTCATCCGACAGCATGACAAGCCCTGCCGTTGCCGCCGGAAGCATCACACTATCAGCACGTCGCCTAGCGGAAGGGTGAGTATGCCGAGGAGCGTGATGCCGCCGCCCGCATCGGCGATGTGGCCAACGGAAAACGCGGCCAGCACGGCTTCCGGCGAGGCGAACAGCGCACCGGAGAATTGCAGCTTGTCTTCAGCGGGATTAAAATCTGTCACGACATCCGCGCCGTGCCCCGGCAGGAAAACGAACACATCCGCGCCGCTGCCGCCGGTGAGCGTATCGTTCCCCAGATCGCCATACAGCGTATCGTTCCCCGCGCCACCGAAAAGCCGGTCGTCGTCCCGACCGCCATGAAGAAGATCGTTGCCTTCATCACCGAAAACCGTATCCGCAGCATTATTCCCGTTCAGATTATCGTTCCCGATCCCACCATCCACAGCATCGCTTTCCTTTCCTCCGAACACGGTATCATTGCCCCCGCCGCCGAAGACCTCATCGCCGCCCTGGTTGCCCTGCACGAAATCGTTTCCCGCGCCGCCCCTGAGCGTATCATTGCCGCTTCCGCCCAGCAGAGAATCATTGCCCGCTGCCCCGTTCAGGCTATCGTTGCCCACGCCGCCTGCGCGGGTAACATTCACCGGCGTTGGGATGACGATGGGCGGCACATCGCCCCCGCCCCCGCCGATGGGAAGGGGATCAAGCTGCGCCTCGCGTGCCGCATAGAAGCTGATAGCCTCCCGCTCGTCCGCCGCACTGTTACCGACGGGAAGCCATCCGGATTCCTCCCAGGTAATATT
>JAHFPR010000186.1:0-2642 GCA_023269645.1 Alphaproteobacteria bacterium
GCACTCCCGCTCAGGAACTGGGTGTTGAACTCGGCTAGATCCCCGCGGAAACGCAACAACATTGAACGGAGAGGCTTTTCAGTCTCTCCGTTTTTGTTTGTGGCCGTTTTTGTTTGTGGCCGTTTTTGTTTGCGGGGTCTGTGTTGTTCCCGCCTCTCAGGGAAGAACTTTTTTGTGGTACAATAAAAACATTGTAGGAGCAGAATATGGCCACTGAAATAGATAATCTTGGTGGCTTGAGTACCTCCGTACCATATGGTCGGATATGAGCGATGTAGAAACCGATATTCGTGATATTCGGTCGCGCATCGCTTCCGTGGAAGTTTACATCGCCCCGTTGCATGGCGATCAGGCGCGCGCCGCCATAAGTCTGAATGAGCTTATCCACCGTGTCGAGTGCCTCGAAAAGCGCACAGGGCTTCTGGACTAAACAAAAACTACCGCGCGCGTTTTGCGCCGCCGCTGGCGACCTGAAGGCCACTTGCCACGGTTCCCGGTTTTTCCGAATCAGGCCTCCCTGAATCAGGCTTTTCTGTTTCCGGCGCGGCCTTGCCGACGATTACCACGCCGTTTCGTGCCAGCGCATAATCATTGACCAGCTTCTCCTCCAGCCATTTATATTCAGCCTGGGCGGCATCGTAGACCGCCTGGTTCACCAGCATTTCAAGAGGATCCTCCGCCCCGACCATGGTTCTCAGCGCGTGCTCGCCACGTGATGCCCTGGTATCAAACCGCGCTTTTTCCAGTATTTTTCCCGCAGTATCCGTTACAGCTTCGGTATAAAACTTTGTGTCGAACATCGGCTCCGCTACATAATTCATCGAGAACGCGCGGTTTTCCTCAGCGGTTTCAAAAAGCGGCGGGGCTTCGTTCATCCCGCTGAAGCGGGAATAATCATGCTGGGATTGCATACGCTCCACCGCTTTCAGCAGTCTGCCATCGAACGCTTCCAGATGCTCCGCGAGGCGGAAACCCTCCATGAATTCGTCTTTTATGCCCTGCCATTGCGGCGTTTCAAGATAGGAATAGTGTTTCTGCCGCACTTCGTCCAGAAATTCGCTGAAAAAAGCTTCTTCCTTCCGGGCACGGGTTTCCTGCAACTGCTCCTGATCCGCCGCCTTCATTCCTGCCACAAGAATGCCCTGGCTCAATTCTCCGCGCACCTCTCCTCCATCGTGCAGCAGTGCCGCGAACAGCAGCGCGTGCCGTTTTTCCTCAAACAGCGCGAGTGCCTGCCCTTGCGCTGCATCACCCAGCGCGGAAAATTCCCTGGATTCCTCAAGCCGCTCGCGCGCATCGTCAAAAATCCTGCGTACCAGCGTGGAAACGTGCAGCGAGTGAATGGCAGGATTATGGCGTTGTTTGTGCGTGATCGGGATATGATCGTTATCCGCGCCGCGCTCGTGCTTGGAAAGCTCTGCGTGGAGGTGGGCGACAATATCCGCCTGAATATCGCTGAGACCGATGCCGTTCTCCACATCGGTGACCGCCACCATGATACCCCATTTCGCATGGCGTAGTTCCTGCGGAACGAGGCAATCCTCCACCGCACGCCGCTTACTGTCAAAATCGAGGTTATCCAACACGCGCTCCTGCCCGGCCTCGTAGAGAATATCGAGCTTGCCGTAATAATCCCAGGTATTGTCCCGGCTTTTGCCGTAGAAAGCATCCATGTACTCCTTGCTTTCCAGGTATTTTCTACCTTCCGGGGTATCGGGGAACCCCTCTCCGATATGTGCCTCCTCGCAGACATAGAGCATCAGTTCCGCCTGCTCGCCCACCATCCTGCGCACGTCGTCCGGCTGTTCCCGGATTCTTCCGATGGCCTGCTCGATAATATCCTGCTGCCGCACCAGATTGGTGAGATAGATGGTTTCCGCATGGTTGAGGGAACCCGTTTCCGCCTGCCGGTGCAGGCCATCAATCTGCTCCGCGCAGAAATTGTGCTGTTCGGTGAGATATTCAGTGTGCCGCACCAGCATCTCCAGCCCCTCGGCGGCGCGCGCTTCCTCCGTGAACTTCAGGGACAGCTCGCGGTAAATATCCTCCGCCTGCCACACATTGCTCTGCAATGGCCGCTGGGTGGAGATTTCATCATGCCTGTCGAAGGTGAATGCCATAATATTCCGGGCGAATTCTATTGTTTTATAAAGGATTCTTATACAGTATAGAACAGCACCATTTAAGGAATAGTTAACAAAAACGCTTTTCTGCATACCTTGGCTGGTATTTTTGCACGAGGGGGGGTATAGATGACTGTTATGCTGAAGCGGAAGAACATACCGTCCGAAGAACGCCTCATCGTGGCACTGGATGTGGATACGCCGGAAGAGGCGCGGGCACTGGTGCTGCGGCTGGGCGTATCGGTGCACTTCTACAAGCTGGGGCTGCAACTCTGCATGACGGAAGGCTATTTCCCGCTGCTGGGGTGGCTGATTGAGCAGAAAAAACAGGTGTTCGCCGATTTGAAATTCCACGACATTCCGCGCACCGTAGCAGCGGCGGTGGAAAATGTGAGCAGGCGCGGTGCTTCGCTCGCCACCATCCATGCCGGGCAGTCGGCGATGGTGGAAGCGGCGGCGGAAGCGGCCAAAGGCACGGGGCTGAAGCTGCTCGCCGTCACCGTACTCACCAGCATGATG
>JAHFPR010000186.1:2652-4307 GCA_023269645.1 Alphaproteobacteria bacterium
ATGGAAGCCGATTTCGCGGATGTGGGCTATAAAGGCACGGTGGCCGAACTCGCGGCGCGGCGAGCGAAAGACGCAGTGGCGCACGGCGCGGACGGCATCGTGTGCTCCGGGCTGGAGGCGGGCGCACTCCGTAAAATACTGGGGCAGACGCCGCTGATCGTCACGCCGGGCATCCGCGCTTCGGGTGTTGCGGCCGGGGATCAAAAGCGCGTGGCGGATGTGCACACGGCATTGGCAGGCAGCGCGGATTATCTGGTGATAGGCCGCCCTATCCTGGATGCCCCCGACCCGGCACGCGCGGCAGCGGCGATGCAGGAGGAGATAGCGCGGGCGGTGATTGGTGATTAGTGATTGGATGGTTTCCAATGGCAACTATCCCCTTGAAGCACGTACCTCGTCATTCCCCGACTTTTTGCGCAAGCAAAAACTATAGGGGAATCCATGCCTGCCCCATCTCATTGTTTTGCGCGCAATGCGCGCGGATGGATCGCCCTATAATCGCTACGCGATTCAGGCGATGACGGGGTACTTGTTTCAAGGGGATAATTGCATTTCCAATTACTAATCACTAATCACGAGCTACTCTTTCCTCGGATCAAACGCATCCCGCACCGCCTCGCCGATGAAAATGAACAGCGAAAGCATCAGCGCGGTGATGAAGAAGCCGGAAAAGCCCAGCCACGGCGCATCCAGGTTGTTCTTACCCTCCCGCAACAATTCCCCCAGCGAGGGCGCGCCGGGCGGCAGGCCGAAGCCCAGATAATCCAGTGCCGTCAGCGTGGAAAGCGAGCCATTGAGCAGAAACGGGATGTACGTGACCGCCGCCACCAGCGAATTCGGGATGACGTGCCGGAATAATATCGCGTGCTCCTTCACCCCCAGTGCCCGCGCCGCCCGCACATATTCCATGTTGCGCGTTTTCAGGCTCTCCGCCCGCACCACCCGCACCAGCGACATCCATGAAAACAGCAGCAGGATAAGCAGCAGCCACCAGAAATTCGGCATCACGAAGCTGCTCAGGATCATGATGAGCATCAGCTCCGGCATACTGCTCCATATTTCGATGAACCGCTGCATCAGCAAATCCAGCCAGCCGCCGACATAGCCCTGCACCGCGCCCACCATCACGCCGATGGCCGCGCTGACCGCCGTCAAAATCAGCCCGAACAGCACGGAAAGCCGGAAGCCGTAAATCAGCCGCGCCAGCACGTCGCGCCCCTGATCGTCCGTGCCGAGCCAGTTCTCGCTATCCGGCGGCGAGGGGAAAGCGTGGGTGAGGGTGTAGTTGATGGTGCGGTAGCTGTAATGCACGGGCGGCCAGACCATCCACCCCTCCGCGCGGATTTTCGCCGCGATGGCCGGATCGCGGTAATCGGTTTCCGTCTCGAAATCGCCGCCGAACGCCGTTTCCGGATAGGCGCGGAACACCGGCATATGGAGCGCGCCCTGATATTTCACCAGAATCGGCTTGTCGTTGGCGAGGAACTCCGCGCACATCGCCACGGCGAACAGCACGGCGAATATCCATAGGCTCCACCAGCCCCGGCGGTTCGCCCTGAATTTGTTCCAGCGTCTGCGCGCGATGGGGGTCATGGGTGTGCCGCCCCGTCATACCCGCGCATCACCCCGTCATACCTGCCCCACCCCGTCATACC
>JAHFPR010000187.1 GCA_023269645.1 Alphaproteobacteria bacterium
GGTGATGGCCTGGCGTATCCACCAGGTGGCGTAAGTCGAGAATTTGTAGCCGCGGCGGTATTCAAACTTGTCCACCGCTTTCATCAGGCCGATATTGCCTTCCTGAATCAAATCAAGGAATTGCAGGCCACGGTTGGTGTATTTCTTTGCAATGGAAATCACCAGCCGGAGGTTGGCCTCGATCATTTCCTTTTTGGCGCGGTTGGTGCTGCGCTCGCCCTTCTGCACGGCGGCGACGATGCGGCGGAACTCCACGATGTCCGTGCCCGCTTTATCCGCGATTCTCCGGACTTCGTCGCGCAACTCGGCGATCCTGTCCTGCTCCTTCATGACGAAATTATGCCAGGCTTTATCCTTGGTTTTCTTCATCCGGGCGATCCATTCCGGATCCAGCTCGCTTTCCAGGTAATATTTCCGGAACATATCCAGCTTCACCTTGTGAGGCTCGGAAAGCCGACGCAGCCTGCTTTCCGCCGAAAGCAACTGCTGGTTATAGGAATAGAGTTCCTCGATGATGGCGATGATGCAGCCCTCATTGAGCTTCAGTGCCGCGATATGGGTGGTAAGCTCGTCGCGCTGTTTGGCGAAATCCTTTTCCGAACGGTCGCTTAAAGGCTTGCCGCCCTTCGCCGCCGCGAGCCTGCGCTCATGGTGGCGGAGCATTTTCTCGCTGAAATCCACCGCTTTGCTCAAGTGTTCCATCACGCCGGGGCGGAGGGTTTCCTCCATCGTGGCAAGGGATACGTTCGTGCCGAATTCATCCTCTTCCTCTTCGCGCAGTTCCAGCGCGGCTTTTTCCTCGTCCGTGATGGGTTCTCCACCGATGCGTTCTTCCGGCAGGAGTGCCCCAATCGGCGCGTTCGGATCCACTTCCGCGTCGTCGCCGGGGATGAGGTTCATTTCCACGTTATACGCGGCATCGAGATCAATAATATCGCGGAGCGCGCGTTTTTCCGTGGCGAGATCGTTATACCACGCGATGAAATGCCGCATGGCGGGAGGGCTTTCGCACAGCGATTTCATCATCGTTTCGCGCCCGGATTCGATGCGCTTGGCGATCTCCACCTCGCCCTCGCGGGAGAGCAGTTCCACGTTGCCCATCTCGCGCAGGTACATACGCACGGGGTCGTCCGTGCGGCTGTGGGTTTCCACTTCCACCTTATCGGGATCGGCTTCCTCTTCCGCTTCCCCGTCGAAAGTTTCCAGCACTTCGTCCTTTTCGGTGACGGAAATCCCCGCTTCGGTGAGTGCGCCGATCAGCGTTTCGATGTGCTCCGGAGCCACAAGATCCTTCGGCAGCAGAAGGTTTATATCGTCCAGTGTGACGAAACCCTTTTCCCTGCCGAGTGCCAGAAGCTGCTTGGCGAGATCGTGCAGTTTTGCGTTGGCGATTTTGGATTCCTTGGTTTCCTTCGGTGCGGGCTGCTTGGATTTTTTCCGGGCGGCGGGAAGTTCAGCCTCCGCTTCCGGCTTTGGAGTCGGAAGCGCGGGTTTGGAGGTGGCCGCAGACTGCTTTCCGACCGGCTTCACAGCAGGTTTTACCGGAGCTTTGGCAGCGGGTTTCGCAACAGGTTTTGCAGGGGTTTTCGGTGCAGGCTTTTTGGCCTTGCTGGGGGCAGATTTCACGTTTTTACTCGCAGATTTGGATTTATTGGATCCGGGTTTATTGGAGCCGGATTTGTTGGAAGAAGTGGTTTTCGCTGCAGCTTTGGCGGGAGATTTCGCTGTCGGTTTTGCCGTTGCTGTTTTTGGGGGTGCTTTTTTCTCGTCTTTCTTTTTACCCAAGGAAAAAAGGTTAGCCATGCTGAGGCTTTTATGCTTCGTATCCTTGCCTTTCTTTGCTTTGTCTTTTGCCATAAGCCTCTATGCTCCCAGGGTAGTTCCCTGCGATGATATTGCGGTTAGTAACTTATGCGATGAAACAGGACACCAATGCATCTGCTGACGTTCGATATTTAATATAAATTCAATCACCCAACGCCGCTTCATACGCTACTTTTTCCTTTTCCACCAGTTTTTTCTGCATCTCCACCTGTTCGCGCAGGGCGGTGGATTGTGCGGCGGTATCCTCCGAAAACCGTTCCGCGAGTGCCTGGTATTCCTCCTCCGTCAGCACAAGGTGATAGGAGGCGAGCATATAATTCCAGCCGCTCCGCACACATTCCGGCGCGGCTTCCGGGCGGGTGAAGCTATCAAGGTAGGGGTTTTTCCTTACCTTGTTCATATGGGGCACGGCGGCGTGGTTTTCAAGGGCGAGCAGCATTTCCGCCGCGCTGATTTCTGGGGAAGATGCGCAGATTTCCAGCAGTGCATGGCGCAAGGCATCCAGTTCTTTCGTGGCGAATTCGAGATGCGCGAAGGCTTCTTCCGTGGCATGGTCGCGCAGCAGTTCCGGATGGTGCATCGCGGCGGCGATGAGGCTGATTTCGATATGCTCGCGCTTCGGGCTTAGCTGCGCGTTCGCGCTTTTGAGCGGCCTGCCTCCGCTCGCCGTTATTTCCTGTTTATCCTTGCCCCATTTGCCGCGCGTCTGCCGCATTTTCCACAGTTTATCCCGATAATATTGCTTATAATATTGCTGCACACTGGTGTTTTTGATGGCTCCGGCATAGTCCATCAGTGCGGCCTCGAACGCGGCCTTTTGCTCCGGCGTACCGAGCGTGTGCTGGGCGAGCGTCATCTCCCACAGCGTATCGGCGAGGGGGGTTGCGCCTGCCAGCAGCTCGCGCAGTGCCTTCGCGCCGTGGCTGCGGAGGAAATCGTCCGGGTCTTCTCCGCCGGGAAGGATGGCGAATTTCAGCGAAAGCGCAGGCTCCAGAAACGGCAAAGCGAGGGTCGCCGCGCGGAGCATGGCGCGCTGGCCTGCCGTGTCGCCATCCAGGCAGATCACCGGCTCAGGAGCCACGCTCCACAGCAACTTCAGGTGATGTTCGGTGAGTGCCGTGCCGAGGGGAGCAACGGCATTGGTGATGCCCGCCTGATGCAGCGCGATCACGTCCATGTAGCCCTCCACCGCCACGATGGCGTTCTTCTTATGCGCGCGCTCGCGGGCAAGGTGGAACGCATAGAGCACATGGCCTTTGTGGAACAGTTCCGTTTCCGGCGAGTTCAGATACTTGGGCTGGCCTTCGCCCAGAATGCGCCCCCCGAACGCGATCACCTTGCCCTTGCTATCCATGATGGGGAAAATAACGCGGGCGCGGAAGCGGTCGTAGCAGGGGGCAAGGAGCAGGGAGGAAGGAGCCGGGGTATCTTCTGCTCCCTGCTCCTTGCTCCCTGCTCCCTTGTCTACAAGCAGCCCCGCCTCCACAAGCTGCCGCTCGGATATTCCCTGCGCGAGCAGGGCGGATTTGAGCGCATCGCGGCTTTCGGGCGCGTAGCCGAGGCGGAAATGGCGGATTGTTTCCTCCGTGATGCCGCGCCGCATGAAATAGTCCCGCGCCTGTTTTCCTGCGGGGCTGGTGAGCTGCATCTCGAACCATGCGCACGCGGCTTCCGTCACATCGTAAAGCGTACCCATGCGCCGGTAGCGTTCTTCCTCCTCCTTATCCTGCTTCGGGAGCATCAGCCCGGCCTGGGAAGCGAGATCGGCTACCGCTTCGGCGAAGCCCTTGCCCTCCGTTTCCATCGTGAAGGTGATGAGATCGCCGTGCGCCCCGCAGCCGAAACAATGGTAAAATCCCTTGCGGTCGCCGACGGAAAAGGACGGCGATTTCTCGTGATGGAACGGGCACAGGCCGATCATCTCGCCGTTCCCCGAACGCTTCAGCTTCACGCGCCGCCCCACCACTTCCGACACGCGAAGGCGCGAACGCATTTCATCGAGGAAAGAGGGCGGAAAGCGCATAATGGTTCTTGTGCCGGGGTGAGTTTTTATCTATTAACGCTTGGGCGAAATGATTACAAGGGTATAAGGGTTCAAGGATGTAAGGGTGTAAGTGATTTTCACCCCTTTTTCTTACACTCTTAACCCTTACATCCATACACCCTTCAGGAGTAGTGCATGAAAGCATTTATATTCCCCGGTCAGGGATCGCAGGCGGTCGGCATGGGCAAGGCCGTGGCCGAAGCGTTCCAGGAAGCCCGCGACGTGTTCCAGGAAGTGGATGAGGTGCTGAGGCAGAAGCTCTCCAAGCTGATGTTCGAGGGGCCGCTGGAGGAACTCACCCTCACCGAAAACGCCCAGCCTGCGCTGATGGCGTGCTCCATCGCGCTGGTGCGAGTGTTGCAGAAACAGGGTGGAAAACG
>JAHFPR010000188.1 GCA_023269645.1 Alphaproteobacteria bacterium
CGCGCGTGGGAGGTTGTTGCGCAGACGCAGGTTCCGCTCCACGAATGGCAGAACAGGCCACAGTCGCCGCTTTACCCGCGCGCGATGTTCCGGTGCTATGCCGTCACCCTCCCGCGCGAGGAGCTTTATGCGCGCTGCGATGCGCGGTTCCTCTCCATGCTGGGGGCGGGCGGGCTGGAGGAAGCACGGGCGTTCGCCGCCCTGAAACTCGACCCATCTCTGCCTGCGATGAAGGCACTGGGCGTTCCGGAACTGCTCGCTTTTCTGGAGGGAAAAATCACGCGCGAAGAAGCCATCACGCGGGCGCAGCAGGCCACGCGCAACTATGCCAAGCGCCAGCTTACCTGGTTCAATAACCAGTTCCCGGACTGGGAGCGGATTGCACCGTGAAAAAAACATCATTTTTGTTAACTTTATATTAAACTATGGTGTGGTAGAATGGGTCAATCTGTAGCGTTTTAAGGCAACAAGGAACGTACAATGAGCGATGAAACAAAAAATCCTGAAAATGGGGTTGAGGATGAGGAACCCGTCCACACTAAGCGTTCGCTCGGAGTGCCCGTGGTAGAGGTAGAAAAAAACGAGGAGCATTTTTCCTCTATCGTCGAAACCACCAAAAGACTGTTCGATCATCTGTTGCATCGCCCGGCGCACATTCGGGGCATTGATCTTGTTGATGAAAATGAGCTTCCCATCCCGATTGAACCGAATATTGCCCCGCAGGACAGAATAACCCCGCCGAATGGCATCCCGCCGTACCGCAGGCGATAAACCTTCAGGGTTTCGGCCATTCAGGGTTTTATTTTATGCGCGCCGTCGCAGAAGGGCGGTTTGCCGGTTTTCTTGCAGCCGCAGAATTCCACATCTTTCACCGTATCCGCCTTCCACACCACCGGGGATTTGCCCGTGCCGGAGTGGGAGCCATCGCAGAAGGGCTGCTTCTTGCTAAGCCCGCAGGCGCACCAGCTATAGGTTTTTCCGGCCTGCACTTCCATCAAATAATAGGCTTTCTCCGGCGGGCATTTCTTGAATTCCGGCATGGTTTTTCTTCCTTTCAGCGTGATAAACGGCTATGAAAGCCAGATGTTCACAGGCATCGTCACATCCATCGGCACTGTAGCGGACGCGGAGCGCAAAGGCAATGCGCGGCGTTTCACGATTGCAACGGATCTGGATACGGCGGCGTGGAAAATCGGCTGTTCCGTAGCCTGCGCAGGCGTGTGCCTGACGGTGGTGGAAATCGGAAAAGGCAGATTCACCGTTGAAGTATCCCCCGAAACGCTGGCCTGCACCACCCTCGGCGCATGGGAGAACGGCGCGCGCATCAACCTGGAACCGGCACTGAAACTTGGCGACGAGCTGGGCGGGCACATCGTCACCGGCCATGTGGACGGGGTGGGACGAGTGATTGGAGTTGAGAGTTTAGAGTTGAGTGGTCACGTTGCATTGCAGATAGAAACTCCCAAGGCAATCCTTCCCCTCATCGCCCAAAAAGGCTCCATCACCGTGGATGGCGTGTCGCTCACTGTGAACACCGTGAAGGGAAAAAACTTTACGGTGAACATCATCCCCCACACGCTTTCCGCCACCACGCTGGGCGCGCTGAAACAAGGGGATCCAGTGAATCTGGAAGCCGATATGCTGGCGCGGTATGTCGCACGGATAAAGGAGTGTCCGTGACAAGTGCAAGTGACACGTATAAATATCGCTTGCACTTGTCACTTACACTTGCACTATTAGGCCATGCTCACACCCATCGAAGACATCCTGAAGGAAGCTGCCGCCGGAAAAATGTTCATTCTGGTGGACGATGACACCCGCGAGAACGAGGGCGACCTCGTCATCCCGGCGGAATTCGCCGATGCGGCGGCCATCAACTTCATGGCGAAGCACGCGCGGGGCTTAATCTGCCTGCCGATGGAAAGCGCGCGCATCCGGGAGCTTGGCCTGCCGCCGATGGCGATGCACAATGCCAGCCGCCATCAGACCGCCTTCACCGTTTCCATCGAAGCGCGGGAGGGGATTTCCACCGGCATCTCGGCGGCGGATCGCGCGCGCACCATCGCGGTCGCCATTGATAAAAAAGCGAAGGCAGGGGATATTATTTCCCCCGGCCATGTGTTCCCGCTGGAGGCGCGCGAGGGTGGTGTGCTGGTGCGCGCGGGGCACACGGAAGCGGCGGTGGATATTTCCCGCATGGCGGGATGCAGGCCAGCCGCCGTTATCTGCGAAATCATGAACGACGACGGCACGATGGCGCGCCTGCCAGACCTGCAGAAATTCGCCAAAAAGCGTAAACTGAAAATCGCCACTATCGCCGACCTCATCGCTTACCGCATCAAGCACGATACGCTGGTGCGGCGGGAAATGAGTGTGCCGTTTTCCAGCAAATGGGGCGGGGAATTCACGCTGCATCTTTACACGAACATCGTGGAATATGCCGAGCATCTCGCGCTGGTGAAGGGCGAGATCTGCCCCGATAAACCGACGCTGGTGCGCGTCCACGCACTCGACGTGCTGGGCGACGTGCTGGGGGAAACCGGCAGCGGCAGCAAACAGAAATCCCTGGAAATCATCGGGAAAGAAGGCGGCATTCTCATCCTCATCCGCGAGGGCAAGGCCACGAGTCTGTCGGAGAGCCTGAGGAAGAAGTCGGTGGTCAGTAGTCCGTGGTCAGTAGAAGATAAAACACCGGCCACCGACCACCGACTACCGACTTCTACGCTAAAAGACTACGGCATCGGCGCGCAGATTCTTCGGGATCTCGGTGTGCGTGAGATGATCCTGATGACCAGCCACCCGGATCGCCCCGTCATCGGGCTGGAAGGTTACGGGCTGAAAGTAACGGGTACGCGGAGTTTGCGCTAGCGTCCCCTGTTGCCGCCATCGGGGGATTTCTGCGGAGCGTGATGCGCATGATGATGTATGTGGCTTGCAGCGAGCGCATCCGCTTCTGCCGCTGCCGCGCGCCAGCCCGCATCTTTTGCATCCTGCTCGGCGAAGAACTGGTCGGATTCCTGATTCCCTTTTTCATCGGATTCTTTCAGGTCTTGCCTGTGCTGCGCCATTTCCGCGTCTGCCGCTTTTGCATCCACCTGCCCGTCGTGAAGATTCTCCGCAATACTGACCGTACCCCCGGCGATCACCGTGAAGCCTATTGCCCCTATCGTCCTTTGCAGCCAGGTCGGCATTGCCATAGTCTATTCCATATGCGGTCAGGGTATTGCAGCATTTTCCACTTATAGTGTTTCCAGATAATATTCTTACAGAATATTATTTAGTATGACTATATATCACTATAGCACAGTGCGCTTAATAAAGCGTTAAGGAGATGGGGAGTGCCAAAATTTCATAAAATTTACGTCATTCCCTGAATTTGCGAAGCAAATTCTAGGACGCAACCTCTCCGGTCATCATCCAGCGCGCGGCTTCGGGGGTCAGGTGTTTGTTGACTTCCTGCTCATATTTCAGAATATCCGCCTGCGAGAGCACATCCTTCCACCGTCCATTGGTTCCCTTGTTGATGAAGGTCTGCGCGCCTTCATCCCAGAAAGCACCACCCAACGGCACACTTTTTGCAGCATTCCGCTTCATGTAATCGAAACTGCAATGCTCCACGATCACATCAAACCGCGATTCATCTATGGGAATATTCAGAAACTTTGCCACGTTGCAAATCTGCCCCGGAAGATCCTGCTTCAGCAGGTCAAAATGCAGCAGCATCACATTGGGCAGATCCTTGATGTCATACCAGCTCTGGATATTTTCCCAGAACGGCCAGAACGGATGCCCGTCCCCCTCCAGCCATTCATGGAAATACTGCCGGATGTCTGCGGGCGGTGGCGCGATGGGCGGCCCGACGCGGCCAGGCGTATCGTTCAAAAGTTGATACCAGAGCGCGTTGGCGTTGGCGTGGTGATTGTACATACTCCACACCACATTCCTGCCGTCGCGCCCGATATACAAGTATTTGGCTTTTTCCGAAAACACCAGCGCACCCACCGGAAGATGCGTTTTTATGAAGCGCCGATGTTTCTGCGCTTCCAGGGCGGCCAGCTTCTCTGCTTTGGCGGGAATGCGCAGGTCCACCCACGGGGACATTGCGGCGACTTCAAGGTTTTCCTGCCCGTTGAAAATCAGCTGCGAAACGATTTGCTGCACCCAGGTCGTGCCGGATTTCGCATATGTTGCGATGATAATATCATCATTCCGGAACGCAAAATCGTTCCATACCGTC